>NZ_RZQT01000009.1:0-89960 GCF_003998485.1 Mesorhizobium sp. M7A.F.Ca.CA.001.04.2.1 | reverse complement strand
TTACCATCTCGAGCGCGGTCTGTTCAGGGGCGGGTCGCTTCAACATGACCCAGTGAATCAAAAACCCCCGGCAAATGCCAGGGGTTTGTCAGCAGCCTGAAGGGCGGCCGTTGGGCCGCCCTTTTGGAACTCGATGGTCCAGCATGCTGAACTAGCGACGGTCGCCCATGAACTGCAACAGGAACATGAACAGGTTGATGAAGTCGAGATAGAGCGTCAGCGCGCCCATGATCGCCTTGCGGCCGGCAACGTCCGAACTGTCGCCCTCGAAATACATCTCCTTGATCTTCTGCGTGTCATAGGCGGTGAGGCCCGCGAAGACCAGCACGCCGATCGCCGACACGGCAAACGACAGCGCCGACGACTGCAGGAAGATGTTGATCACCGACGCGATGATGATGCCGAACACGCCCATGATCAGGAACGAGCCCATTGCCGTCAGGTCGCGCTTGGTGGTGTAGCCGAACAGCGACAGCGCACCGAAGGCGGCGGCCGTGGCGAAGAAGGTCTGTGAAATGCTGGCCGTGGTGTAGACCAGGAAGATCGAAGACAGCGACAGGCCGACGAGACCGGCATAGACCCAGAACGTCGTCTGCGCCGCCGAAACGCTCATCGACTGGACGCGGAACGACAGGAACAGCACGGCGGCCAGCGGCGCCAGCATCACCACCCAGCGCAGCGGCGAGCCGAAGATCGCGTAGCCGAAGGACGTCAGCATCTCGCCGCTCGGCAGCGTCGCGACAGCCGAAGCCGGATCGGTGGTGGTGGCCAGCATGATCGTGCCGACAGCGGCAAGACCGGTGATGAGGAGGCCAAGCCCCATCAGATTGTAAACCTTGATCATGTAGGCGCGCAGGCCCTGATCGATGTCGGCACCGACGCCGACGCCGGGCACGGCGCGCGTCTGGTAGTTGCGAATGGGATCAGCCATTGTAGTCCTCTATTGCTTCTGCCCCGTCCGGTGTCAGGTCCTTCCGGACCCAGGCGCCGCTGGCAGGGCTCCAGCATGCCTGTGGCGAAATATGATGGTTATTCGCGTCAAGAACAAGACCGTAACCGGATGTAACGGTTCGTGAGAGGGCGAAGCGCCGTTTCCTCGGCTTTTCGGACGGCTTTCTTACCAAGATTTAATCCAGGATGCCCGTTCCGGGCCTGTCGTCACAGGTTGCGCAGCACCGGTGCTGCCTTGTGGCCGAGCACCCGCCAAGTGCCGGCGAGACCAATGCCGACCGTGATCACCAGCGAAAACAGAATGGTTGCCACCGCCACCTCCGGCATGAAATGCGACGGCAGAGTCATGATGCGCGCGACGACGAACCAGGCGGCTGCGCTGCCCGCCGCCAGCGCGAAAATGGCGGTGGCCAGCCCGATCAGCATATATTCGAGCGAGAAGGCCGATATCAGCGTCGTGCGTGTCGCGCCCAGCGTCTTCAACACCACCGCATCATGGATGCGCGCCCGGTTGCCGGCTGCAAGCGCGCCGGCCAGCACCAGCACCGAAGCGATCAGCGCCACGCCAGCGGCCGCCCGGATCGCCGTGCCGAGCTGCCCGACCAGCCGGTTGACGACGTCGAGCGCGTCCTTGACCCGCACCGTCGTCACCGCCGGGAAGGCGCGGGTGACGGCGTTGAGGATGCGGGCGTCGTCCGCCGTCGATGCACTCTTTTCGGTCAGCGTCGCCATCCAGCCATGCGGGGCGCCCGCGAATGTGTTGGGCGAGAAGACCATGACGAAATTGATACCCATCGTCTCCCATTCGACTTGGCGGAAACTGGCGATCCTGGCCGTGACATTGCGGCCCAGCACATTGACGGTGATGGTGTCGCCGAGCTTCAGCCCGATCTCCTTGCCTTCTTGCGCCGAAAACGAAACCAGCGGTTCGCCGCTGTAATTTTCGGGCCACCAACTGCCCTCGGTCAGCGTCGCGTTCTCCGGCTGCCTGGTGTCATAGGTCAGGCCGCGATCCCCCCTCAGCACCCAGGCGCCTTCCGCCGGCACCTTCACCTTGTCGACGTCGACACCGTTCAGCGCCATCACCCGGCCGCGCAGCATCGGCACCTTGGCCAGCACGCCCTGCGGCGCCTCCTTGCCGATCAGCGCCGAGAAGGACGCGACATCGGCGCTCTGGATGTCGACGAAGAAGAAGTTCGGCGCCCGTTCCGGCAGGCTGCCCGAGATCTGTCGCCTGAGATTGCCGTCGATCAGCGCCAGCGTCACCAATAGCGTCAGCCCGAGCCCCAGGGACAGCACCACCGATGGCGTCAGGGCGCCTGGCCGATGGATGTTGCCGATGGCGAGCCTGAGCGCCACGAAGCGCACGCGCGGGCTTTTCCTGGCGGCCCATTGCACCAGTGCGCCGACCACGCGCAGCACCAGGAAGGCGAAGACGGTAGCGCCGACAAAGATCGAGGCGATGCGCTGGTCGCCCGAGAACAGAATGGCCAGCGCCGCAAGCAGCAGCGCGATGCCTATGGCCGCCGCGACATAGGCGGGGCGCGGCAAGCCGCGGCCTTCCAGCCCCATTTCGCGAAACAGCGCGGTTGCCGGCACGTCGCGGGCGCGGCCGAGCGGCAGCAGCGCGAAAGCCAACGTCACCAGCAGGCCGAACAGCGCCGCCATGCCGAGCGCGCCGGGATAGAAGCCGCCTTCGGCCGGCACCGGAATGACGGATTGCAAGGCCGCGCTCGCCGCGAAGGGCATTAGTGCGCCGAGCACAAGGCCCAGCACGATACCCAATCCGGCTATGATCAGGATCTGCACGAGATAGACGGCAAAGACGAAGCCGCCCGAAGCGCCCAGGCTCTTGAAGGTGGCGATGACGCCGCGCTTGCCGTCGAGATAGGCGCGCACCGCATTGGCGACGCCGACGCCGCCGACCACCAGCGCCGTCAGCCCGACCAGGGTCAGGAACTGCGAGAAGCGTTCGATGTTGGACGACAGCGCGGGCGCCGCGTTGCTGCGCGTGCGGATCGACCAGCCGGCTTCCGGAAAATCCGTGGCGGCCTGATCCTGGATGGCCTTGAGCCTTGCCTCGTCGGCGTCCGCCGGCAGCCGGATTTTGTAGGCATTCTCGACCAGGCTGCCCGGCTGGATCAGTCCAGTGGCCGCCAACCCTTCGGTCGAGATCATCAGCCTCGGCGCGAAGCCGAAACCGTCGGACACGGCATCCGGTTCGGCGACCAGCTTGGCGCGCAGTTCGAAAGTAGCGGTGCCGAGCTTCAGCCGGTCGCCAAGCTTGACGTGCAACCGCTCGAACAGAAGATCGGGCGCTGCCGCACCGAAGACGCCGAACTCTTCGCCGAACAGTTCCTGTTTCGACAGCGCCGGCTCGGTCTCCAGCGTGCCATAGAGCGGATAGACATGGTCGACCGCCTTGGCCTCGACCAGCGCCTGGTCGGATCCGTCGGCCAGACGCGCCATCGAACGCATGCTGGCGGTCCGCGAAACCGTGCCGAGCCCGTCAAGGAAGCTGCGCTCCGCCTGGCTGGCGTCACGCTGGTTGATCTGGAAGCGAAGATCGCCGCCAAGCAGCGTCTGGCCCTGATTGGCGACACCGGCGGTGATCGAACGCGCCACCGAGTTGACGCCGCCGATGGCCGCGACGCCGAGCGCGATGCAGGCGAGGAAGATCAGGAAACCGGACAGGCCGCCGCGCATCTCGCGCAGCGAGAAGCGGACAGCGAGCCTCAACGTCCGGGACAGCGGCATCAGGCCGTCACCTTGACCGGCGCCGGTGCCTCGATCCGGCCCGAGCGCATCGAAACCTGGCGCGAACAGCGTGCCGCGAGCGCCGGATCATGCGTCACCAGCACCAGCGTCATGCCGCGCTCGGCCGCCTTCGCAAACAGGAGGTCGGCGACCTGCCGCCCGGTCGCCTGGTCCAGATTGCCGGTCGGCTCGTCGGCGATCAGGATGCGCGGCGACGGCGCCAATGCGCGGGCGATCGCCACGCGCTGCTGCTCGCCGCCCGACAATTCGCCGGGATAGTGGGTGACGCGGTCGCTGAGGCCAACCGCCGCCAGCTCGCGCGCCGCCACCGCGAACGGATCGGAATGGCCGGCCAGTTCCAGCGGCACCGCGACATTTTCGAGCGCCGTCATGTTGGGAATGAGATGGAAGGACTGGAACACGATGCCAATGTTTCGGCCACGAAACGAAGCAATCTGGTCCTCGCTTTTGCCGTTGAGCAGCTCGCCGGCGATTCGGACCGTACCCGAATCGACCCTTTCCAGGCCTGCCAGGACCATCAGCAAGGTCGACTTGCCGGAACCCGAAGGTCCGACGATGCCGGTCGCCTCGCCGGTCGCCACATCGAGGCTCACCCCCTTCAGCACATGGACCGATGAAGCGCCCTCGCCAAGGGTCAGGGACACATCTTTCAGCGCGATGACGGCTTCTGTCAAAATGAAATCGTCCTATATCTGGGAATGAAGGCTCTGCTTGCCGGAAGCCGTCGACTGAAGAATTTCTAGCTCATATGGGGCCTGCCGCATGTCTTTCAAACGCAGTATTGCCGCAGGCTTCGTGGTTTTCCTCGCCATTTGCGGCGTCATGTCGTCGGCGCGTGCCGAGCCGTTCAAGATCGTCGGCTTCGGTGACAGCCTGATGGCGGGCTATGGCCTTGGACCCGACCAGGGCTTTACCGACAGGCTGCAGGCAGCGCTTGGCGCCAAAGGCCATGATGTGACCGTCGCCAATGCCGGCGTCTCCGGCGACACGACGAGCGGCGGCCTGGCGCGGCTTGACTGGTCGGTGCCGGACGGCACGCAACTGGTCATCCTCGAACTAGGCGCCAACGACATGCTGCGTGGCGTCTCGCCCGACATCACCAAAAAGAACCTCGACGAGATGCTGAGCAAGCTGAAGCAGCGCAAGATTGCCGTGCTTCTGGCCGGCATGCGCGCCGCACCCAATCTCGGTCCCGACTACCAGAGCGCCTTCGACGCCATTTTCCCGGACCTGGCGAAGAAATACGACGTCGCGCTCTACCCGTTCTTTCTCGACGGCGTCGCCGGCCAGCCCGGCATGCAGCTCGAGGACGGCCTGCATCCGAGCGCACGAGGCGTCGACCAGATGGTCGAACGCATCCTGCCCACGGTCGAGAAGGTGATCGCGGCAGTGCCGGGCGATTCCTAGCGGGTTGGAACTGTTTCCGCCCGGCGAGCTTTTAACAGGGACTGTGGCCAACAAACCTCTTGCTCCGTTTGACTATCGATGATTCGCTATGGGTGACAGTTCGATTCGAGGAAGGGAGGCTCTTCATGCCGCGTCTTTTCACCGCCCTCGAAATTCCGCGTGACGCTGCCCTTTCGCTGTCCCTGCTGCGGGGCGGCTTGCCGGGAGCCCGCTGGATCGACGTCGAAAACTACCATCTGACGCTGCGCTTCATCGGCGATGTTCCCGGCCATGTCGCCGACGAGATCGCCAACGCGCTCGACCGCGTCCACCGCCCTTCTTTCTCGCTGGCGCTGACCGGCGTCGGCGCTTTCGGCCAGAAGAAGCCGCATGCGGTGTGGGCGGGCGCTTCCGCCTCGCCCGATCTGGCCGCCCTTCAAGGTGAGATCGACCGCATCTGCCAGCGGCTCGGCATCCCGGCCGACCCGCGCAAATTCATGCCGCATGTGACGCTGGCGCGCTTGCGCAATTCGACCCCGCTGGACGTTGCCCAATATCTGTCGGCGCGCGGCAATTTCTCGACGCTGCCGTTCCGCATCGGCCGTTTCGTTTTGATGTCGTCGCGCGATTCGGTCGGCGGCGGACCCTACATCGTCGAGGAAGCCTGGCCGCTGTCAGGCACGGACGCCCGCGCCTCCAGCCTTGTCGCCAGCGCCTCCGACGCCTCGCGGATCATGCGATAGGCGGAAGCGAAGGCTTCTGCCTCGTCATGATAAGGATCCGGCACGTCGCGTGCCTTTCCCTGCGCGAATTCCAGGAACAGATGGATGCGGTCCTGCACGGCCGCCGGCGCCAGCGCCTTCAGGTCGGCGACATTCGACCGGTCCATGCCGAGGATCAGGTCGAAACGGTGGAGGTCCTGCGGCGTGACCTTGCGCGCCCTCTGCCCGGAAATGTCGACGCCGTGCCGCATGGCGACCGCGATCGCGCGTCGATCGGGGGCAGAGCCGGCCTCCCAGTCACTGGTTCCCGCCGAATCGAGCAGGATATCCCGGGCCGACCCGCGCTCGGCCCAAACGGCGCGGAAGACACCTTCCGCCAGCGGCGACCGGCAGATGTTGCCGAGGCAGACGAAGAGAATGGAATTTATAGGCTTCGCGCTCATCGATCCGTCGCTATGGTGAGGGTCGTTTTCGAATAGCACAGGATAGGGACATGGCGAGAGAGAAACTGGGCAGGCAAGCCGCTGAAGCCGCATTGACGGGCCTCGACGGCTGGGCGCTGGCGGAAGACGGCGCCTCCATCAAGCGCACATTCACCTTCGCGAATTTCTCCGAGGCTTTCGCCTTCATGACCCGCGTCGCGCTTGCCGCCGAGGCGATGGATCATCATCCCGAGTGGTCGAATGTCTACAAGACCGTCGACGTGACGCTGAACACCCACGACGCCGGCGGCGTCACTGCGCTCGATATCGATCTGGCCACGAAAATGAACCGTTTTGCCGGCGCCTGAGGCCTGGTATCGCCTCGGCAGGCCCAAATCGGCACCGGCATCTTGTAGCGGGGGTCGGGTTTCACCACATTTTCCCCCGCGGGGCAGGCGCCGGATGCGCATGAGCCCCGCAAGGAGAGACTGATGGCGCAACAATCCGGTTTTGATTTCTTCGGCTTTGGCGGCAAGCCGTCAGACGAGAGCGAAGTGCGCGAGAAATTCTGGCGCACAGCCAAGAAGGCCGCGCGGCAGATCCCCTTCATGGAAGAGGTCGTGGCCGCCTATTATTGCGCCATGGACAAGAACACGCCGCTGCGCGCCAAGGGCATTCTGCTGGCCGCGCTCGGTTATTTCGTGCTGCCGGTGGATGTCATCCCCGACTTCGTCTTCGGGCTTGGCTTCACCGACGACATCGCCGTGCTCACCGCCGCGATCACCGCCGTCAGTGCCCATATCACCACTGCGCACCGGCAGGCCGCCAGGGACGCCATGGCCGAGAAGGGCTGAACACGCGCGCGGAACGCCGTTGAAGCCGGCTTTCGGCGACAGCGTAAAAAGTCAAACTCTTGCCGCTTTCGTGGCCTCCAAGTCGCCAAAGGGATGTCGCGCCACCCGCTCGCAGGGCGGCGGCGCGGGTATGGTGGCGGTTTCCTCGGGGTGAGGGTCCTTTTCTCTTCGGAAATTCACCGTTTGGTAACCCAGATTAAATCAAAATGAAGCGACGGGCAGGACGCCAAGCCGGCCTGCCTCCGCACCATTTGGAATACGGGAAAAGCGATGCGCGGATTGATTGCGATAGTTTCGAGTCTGGCCCTGGTGGCCGTGGCAGCGCCGGCACTGGCGCAGTCGGCGACCAAGATCGGCCAGCACAATGCCTGGGGCACCTACAGCTACCAGGCATCGGGCGGCAAGGTCTGCTATGTCCTGACCGTGCCGACCGACAAGCAGCCGCCCACGCTCGACCATGGCGATATGTTCTTCTTCGTCAGCCAGCGGCCCGGCCAGCAAGTGTCCTACGAGCCGCAATTCATTGCCGGCTACAATTTCCAGGAAGGCTCCAAGGCCACTGTGACCATCGACAAGAAGACGTTTTCGATGTTCACGCGCGGCAAATCGGCCTGGGTCGAGAATGCCGCCGAGGAGCCGGTACTGATCGCCGCCATGAAGACCGGCACCGACATGAAGGTGACGGCGAAGTCCGGCCGCGGCAATCCCACCTCCTATGTCTTCTCTCTGAAGGGCATTTCGGCGGCGCTGACATCGATCGCCAAGTGTAAATAGGCAAAGCTACTTTTTTTGAGAGAAAGGCCGGGCCGCGAAGCCCGGCCTTTTTTCTTTCATACTTGCCCCGGCCCGGCCTCCGCCCGGCGGCGCCGGATCGCCTCGGCGATGAAGACACGCGATAGCGCGTGATAGAGCGGCTCGTGCGAGATCATGCGCGCCGTGCCGTAGCCCAGCATCGAGGCCAGCATCAGCGCGATGACATTGTCGTGATTGCCGGTCATCTCCAGGATGATGACGAAGGCCGTCATCGGCGCTTGCACCACACCGGCGAAATAGCCGGCCATGCCGAGCAGTGCCGCCACCCCAGTGCTCGCGCCAAAGAGGAGGCCGAGCGAACTGCCGATGCCGGCGCCGACAGCCAGCGAGGGCGCGAAGATACCGCCCGGAATGCCCGAGATCATCGACAGCAATCCCGCCAGGAACTTTTCGGCGAAGAAGAACCACGGCAGCGGCGTGCCTTCGACGGCGCCCCGCGCCTGCACGTAACCGGTGCCGAAGGTCAGCCCGCCCGAGGCGATGCCGATCACCGCCACCGCAAGCCCGCAGATTGCGGCCACGACCAGGGCGCGCCGCAAAGGCTGCCCAGTGTTCCAGCGCCGGATCCGCCGCGTCGCCTTCAACGCCAGCAGCGAGAACAGCGCGCCGAACCCGCCGCCGATGATGCCGCAGGCAAGCACCAGCGGCCATTCGGCAGCAAACGAGATGGTGTCCCTGGCGACGCCAAAATAGGTGTAGTTGCCGAGCAGGCCGAGCGAAGCGAGACCGGCCAGGATCACCGCCGTCAGCACCAGCCCGTTGGTTCGCGCCTCATAGGTGCGGCCCATCTCCTCGATGGCGAAGACGATGCCGGCCAGCGGCGTGTTGAAGGCGGCGGCAATCCCGGCGGCCGACCCGGCCAGGATCAGACCCCGGGCCTGCACCATGCCGCCCCAGCGTGCCGCCTGCAGCATCAGCGACGCGCCGACTTGCACCGTCGGACCCTCGCGGCCGATCGAGGCGCCGCAGAACAGGCCGACGATGGTGAGCATGATTTTGCCGGCCACCAGTTTGAGGGACAGGATATGGCTGCGGTCCTCGTCGTCACGCAGATGGCGGGCGGCGATCGCCTGCGGAATGCCGCTGCCTTGCGAACCGGGAAAGAAGGTGTGGGCAAGCCAGGCGCACAGCACGAAACCCAACGGCGTAATGGCAAGCGGCAGATAGAAACGCCAGCCGCCTGCATCTCCTGTCATCAGTTGAAACAGTTCCTGCGCCCTGTCGGCCAGCACCGCGAACAGCACGCTGATCACACCGATGCCAAGCGCGCCCGCCCAGAACACCAGGCGCGGCTGCCAGACCCGCCGTGAGCCCCACATCGCGCGCGAACGCCGCAGCATGGGATATTTTCGCGATGTGCCGGCCATGTCTGTCCTCGAGCGGGGAATGTTTCGGCCTAACACAGCTGGGCAGTCTATTAAACTAGCGCCGGAAAAACCTGTCGTTGGCGCTCGCCTGAGTGCCAGGCGGAAGCATCGCTTCGGTGAAAGGTCGACCCCCACTCCGTCGAGCTACGCTCGACGGAGTGGGGGAAGCCATCAGCCAAACGCGCTGCCGCCGCAAGACAGGCATTATCGGGAGAGAAATGCCCGCCATGACGAGGGGCGGTGCCGACGTCGTTCCAAGGCGATCGTAGATCGTAAAGCTAGCTGAGCATGACTCTGCCCTCAACCTGTGCTATGCGCCGCGCTTCCTTTCCGGCACGATGCGTGAAATCGGCCGCAAACCGCTTATATCAGTGCAACCATGACCCTTTCATTCGATCTCACCACTGACAGCGCCCGCGACGCGTTGCGTGCCCGCTCGGCACAGCCCGAAAAGCAGTCGCTGATCGGCCTGACGCGGATCGAACTCGCCGAGACTCTGGTTGCATCAGGCGCTGTGCCCGAGCGCCAGGCGAAAATGCGCGCCCAGCAGCTGTGGCACTGGATGTATGTGCGCGGCGTCTCCGATTTCGCCGGCATGTTCAACATCTCCAAGGATCTGCGTGC
Source organism: Mesorhizobium sp. M7A.F.Ca.CA.001.04.2.1 (assembly GCF_003998485.1). NCBI lineage: Bacteria > Pseudomonadati > Pseudomonadota > Alphaproteobacteria > Hyphomicrobiales > Phyllobacteriaceae > Mesorhizobium > Mesorhizobium sp. M7A.F.Ca.CA.001.04.2.1. The sequence goes on along the minus strand of NZ_RZQT01000009.1, from coordinate 80,043 downwards.
TGAGCTCAACAAGCATTTCACCGTCGCCAGGCCCGAGATCGTCGAGGAGCAGATTTCCGCCGACGGCACGCGAAAGTGGCTGTTCCGCTTTCCGCCGCGCGGCGCCGGCCGGCCCGTCGAGATCGAAACCGTCTACATTCCCGAAGAGGGTCGCGGCACGCTGTGCATCTCCTCCCAGGTGGGCTGCACGCTGACCTGCTCGTTCTGCCACACCGGCACGCAGAAGCTGGTGCGCAATCTGACGGCCGAGGAGATCCTCGCCCAGCTGCTAACCGCCCGCGACCGGCTCGGCGATTTCCCTGACCGCGACACGCCCGACGGCGCCATCGTGCCGGCCGAAGGCCGCAAAGTGTCCAATATCGTCATGATGGGCATGGGCGAGCCGCTTTACAATTTCGAAGCGGTGAAGAAGGCGCTGCTGATCGCTTCCGACGGTGACGGCCTGTCCCTGTCGAAGCGGCGCATCACGCTGTCGACCTCCGGCGTCGTGCCGGAAATCTTCCGCACCGGCGAGGAAATCGGCGTCATGCTGGCAATCTCGCTGCATGCCACCAATGACGATCTGCGCGACTTGCTTGTGCCGATCAACAAGAAGTATCCGCTGAAGGAACTGATCGCCGCCTGCCGCGCCTATCCGGGCCTGTCGAACGCCAAGCGCATCACCTTCGAATATGTGATGCTGAAGGACGTCAACGATTCCATCGAGGACGCCAAGGGACTGATCAAGCTGCTCAAGGGCATTCCGGCCAAGATCAACCTGATCCCGTTCAACCCGTGGCCGGGCACCAATTACCAGTGCTCGGACTGGGAGACGATCGAGAAATTCGCCGACTACATCAACAATGCCGGCTATGCCTCGCCGATCCGCACGCCGCGCGGCCGCGACATCCTCGCCGCCTGCGGCCAGCTCAAATCCGACTCCGAGCGCATGCGCAAGGTCGACCGGCTGGCTCTGGAAGCGATGATGATAGCGGGGCACGGCGAGGCGTGAACCGCCCCTTCGCCTGCCTAAGACGCCTCGCCATCATGGCGGTCGGCTATGTCGCCGCCGTGCTGACCTCGATCCTGGTGCCGGTGCTGCTGATCGCTCTTCTGGAAGGCATCGAAGACGGCAACTGGTCGATCATTTTCGCCTTCGACTGGCTTGGCTCGTTCCCGCTCGCCGTGTTGACCGTAATGATCGGCGCGCTGTTGATCGTCGGCCCGGCGCTCTTTGTCGCCGAACGGTTTTCACTTCGGGGATGGTTCTACTTCGCCGCCACCGGTGCGATCACGTCCATCGCCTTTGGCGTATCCATGCCGCGCTCCGCCAGCAGCTTTGTCTTCAATCCGGGCTTTCTGGGTTTTCTCGCCACCGCCGGCATCGCCGCCGGTTGGATCTACTGGCTTCTGGCTGGACGCAGGTCCGGCACGGGCCGGAATCTGGGCCGGGATTGATGGCGCGTCTCGTCGGCTACCTCATCCGTTTCACCGTCATCCTGTTCGGCTATGCCGTCGCCTCGCTGGCGGCGAGCGCCTTCCTCAACATCCTGTTCCTGGCATCGCTCGGCTACACGCCGGAGCATGCACATCCGACGGCGACGGCTTCCCTGTATTTCTCAATTCCCTTCGCCGCCCTGTTCGTCGCCTATTTCGCCCTGATGCCGGCCTCTGTCGTCATCCTGCTTGCCGAAATCCTGGGCCGGCGCGACTGGCTGTTCTATGCGCTGGCGGGCGCGGTGGTTGCCGGTGTTTTCCTCGGGCTTGCCGACCACAGCGGTGACAGCGCCTTCGCCGTCAGGGACACCAGCGCCATCATGGCCGTGATCGGCAGCGGCATGGTCGGTGGTATCTTTTACTGGCTCAGCGCCGGGCGCTGGGCCGCAAGCTGGTGGCAAGGCGAACCAGGCTCAAAAGAAGATGGCCATACAGGATGACGGCGCCTACTTTGCCTGCGCCGTCAGGATCTTGAGGGCGAAGGCGGAGAACACGCCGGCAAAGAGATAGTCGACCACCCGCGTGACGCGCGGGCTGGCCTTCATCGCCGCCGAAAACTTTTCCGCCGCCAGCACCATCGGCACCGTCACCGGCACCGACAGCACGATGAACATCAGCCCAAGGAAAAACAGCTTTCCCGGTGCGTTCGGATCATGCGCGGAGACGAACTGCGGCAGGAAGGTCATGAAGAACAGGATGATCTTCGGGTTGAGCAGATTGACGCCGAGGCCCGCCGCCCAGCTGCGCACCAGCGAAATCTCGGGGCCTGTCTTCTTTTCCGGCGAAAAGGCCGAGCCCCTGGTGATTGCCTGCCAGGCCAGGAAAACGAGGTAGCCGGCGCCGAAGATCTTCAGCACGAAGAATGCCATCGGCGAGGCGACGATCAGCGCCGAGACGCCGACCACCACCAGCGTGGTGTGGATCAGCGTGCCGCACAGCGCGCCGGCCATCGAGGCAAAGCCAGTGGCACGGCCCTGGCTCAGCGTGCGCGAGACGAACAGGGTCATGTCCGGCCCCGGCGTGATCGCCAGGATGACGGTGGCGATGGCGAACTGGATCAGCGTGGCGGTATCTGGAATGAACGACATGAGCGGCCTCAAGGGATTGGGGAGGCCCTATACAGGATGCGCCATGACAGTGCCAGACACAGCAGCGATCCGACGGTCGATCCAGCAGGCGTCTGGCGAAGGCATTCGCGGGCAGCCAGCCGCCGCAATCCTATGCCTGCCTGCTCAGCCGCATCCTGGCGGGCTCCTCCGCGACGAGCTGATAGTTGCGGACATCGAAACCCCCGGTGATCTGGTCGATCGGCTTGGGCCGGCCAAGGAAATAGCCTTGCGCCTCGTTGCAGCCCTCGACTTGCAGGATGGTGAGCTGGACATGCGTCTCGACGCCTTCGGCGAGCACCGGAATGTCGAGGCTGCGGCCCAGCGTCAGCACCGCCCGAATGATCGCCTTGGCCTGCGGGCTTCGCTCGACATCGGCCATGAACGAGCGGTCGAGCTTGATCTTGTCGAAAGGAAACGAGCGCAGCGTATCGAGCGATGAATAGCCGGTGCCGAAATCGTCGATCGCGATCGTCACGCCCAGTGCCTTGATCTGGCGCAGGACATGCAACGTGCGCACCTTGTCGGCGACAATCGTCGATTCGGTCAGCTCCAGCTCCAGCCGTTTCGGCGACAGCCCGGTCTCGACCAGTATCTGGTGGACGAGCTTGGCGAGGTCGGCATGGGCGAACTGCACCGGCGACAAATTGACCGCGATCTTGTGATTGTTGTCCCAGGATGCCGCCTGACGACATGCGGTCCGCAACACCCATTCGCCGATCGCCATGATCGAGCCGTTCTCCTCGGCGATCGGGATGAATTCGGCGGGCGGGATCATGCCCTGCACAGGATGGGTCCAGCGCAGCAGCGCCTCGTAGCCGCAGGTGGCGCCGGTCTGGACCGAGGTCTGCACCTGATAGTGGAGCGAAAGCTCGCCGCGGTCGATCGCCTGCCGAAGGTCGGTGGCCAGCGCGCGGCGCGCCCGCGCCGTCTCGTCCATGGCGGATTCGTAGAAGCAGACGGCCCGCGTCACGTCGTTCTTTGCCCGATACATGGCGAGATCGGCATTGCTGACCAGCCTCTCCCGGTCGGCCCCGTCGCGCGGATAGACGGCGACGCCGATGCTGGCGCCGGCGGCGATTTCGAAATCGTCGAGCCGCAACGGCTCGAAGAGCGATTTCTCCAGCCTCGAGACCAGACCGAGAAGGTCTTTCTGATCCTTGAAGCGCTTGATGGCGGCAAACTCGTCACCGCCGAGCCGCGCGACGAATTCGCCATCGCCGGTCAGTTTCGCCAGCCTGCGGGCGACGATCTTGAGCGCCTGGTCGCCGGCCGCGTGCCCCCTGAGGTCGTTGATCTCCTTGAAGCGGTCGAGATCGATGACGATGACGGCCGTCATCGTTTCCTTGTCTTCCCGCGCCCGTTCGATCTCATGGTCGAGGCGGTCGTTGAAGGAGACCCGGTTGGCAAGGCCGGTAAGCGCATCGTTGAGGGCAAGGTGCTGAAGCCGCTCGAAGCTTTCCAGGCGGCCGCGCTCATCGATCAGATAGCTGGCGAAACCCGTGGCCGCGACGATCAGGCCGACAACGGCGACGGCGACCGCCATCGCCACGAGAATATCCGGATTGGTGCCGGTGGAGATGAAGGACAGCGGCGTCACCGCTACCGCCGCCATCGCCGTGAAATGCAGGCCGACGATCGCCAGCACCAGCAACCCAATGGCGAGATAGTGCGACCAACGATATGGCCGGCGCACGGCATGGCCGACGGCCAGGGCGGAGAACACCGCCGAGATGACCAGTGAGGCCACGACATAGGAGCCGTCCCATTCGACGATGCCGGCAACGTGATAGGCCATCATACCGGTGTAGTGCATGGCCGAGATCGCCAGGCCGACGACGACGCCGCCCCATTCCGGGGCCAGCCGCCGGCTCTTGCCGGATGCGAGGGTGAAGCCCAGCCCGGTGCCGACGATGGCGATGACCAGGGACGCCATGGTCAGGACCGGATCGAAGGTGATCGGCGCGCCGGGCTGGTAGGCCAGCATGGCGATGAAATGGGTGCACCAGATCGACGAGCCGGCGGCGACCGCGGTCAGGAACAGCCAGCCCTTCATCTGCACGCCGGTGGTTTTCCTCGAACGGTCGAAGAGGCCGATCGTCACCCAACAGCCGGTGACGCACATCAGCGCCGCCAGGAGGACAAGCCACAGATTATGCTCCGTGGCGATGCATGATATAACGCGCATCGAGAGTCGCCCAAGCCCGAGGAGCCCGCGACAAGGCAGGCAAGAAGCCGCCCGGAACGTGCCCAAGGCGGCTTTGTCGTAAGTGTTAGCGGCACGGCATGAAAACTTGATTAAGTCTCACCGGCAAATGCAGCCTTTGATTGCAGCAGGTTGTTTCCGCTGCCGGCATCGTGCTCCCGCCATACGCTGGACCAGAAGCCATGCACGCACGCGTGCTTGCTCGCTCTGCCGTTCCTGCTAAAAGGCGCTGCGACAAATCCGTGACGCCCAGGCTGGGGCGTCCGCCACCGACGGGGTAAAAATGTCCAAAACCAAAGACATCAAGAAAGTCGTGCTCTCCTATTCCGGCGGTCTCGACACATCCATCATCCTGAAATGGCTGCAGACCGAGTTCGGCGCCGAGGTCATCACCTTCACCGCCGATCTCGGTCAGGGTGAAGAGCTGGAACCGGCGCGCCGCAAGGCCGAGATGATGGGCATCAAGGACATCCGTATCGTCGATGTGCGCGAGGAATTCGTCGCCGACTTCGTCTTCCCGATGTTCCGCGCCAACACCGTCTATGAAGGCACCTATCTGCTCGGCACCTCGATCGCCCGGCCGCTGATCTCCAAGCATCTCGTCGATATAGCCCGGGAAACCGGCGCCGATGCGATCGCGCATGGCGCCACCGGCAAGGGCAACGATCAGGTTCGCTTCGAGCTCTCGGCTTACGCACTGAACCCCGACATCAAGGTCATCGCGCCGTGGCGCGACTGGACGTTCAAGTCGCGTACCGACCTGATGAATTTCGCCGAGCAGCACCAGATCCCGGTGCCGAAGGACAAGAAGGGCGATGCACCGTTCTCGGTCGACGCCAACCTCTTGCATTCGTCCTCCGAGGGCAAGGTGCTGGAAGACCCGTGGGTGGAGCCGCCGGAATTCGTTCATCAGCGCACCGTTTCGCCGATGGACGCGCCCGACAAGGTCACCGAGATCGAGATCGAGTTCCTGAAGGGCGACCCGATCGCGCTCAACGGCAAGAAGCTGTCGCCGGCAACCATGCTGGCGGCGCTCAACGATCTCGGCCGCGACAACGGCATCGGCCGGCTCGACCTGGTCGAGAACCGCTTCGTCGGCATGAAGTCGCGCGGGGTCTATGAGACGCCCGGCGGCGCCATCCTGATCGTCGCGCATCGCGCTATCGAATCGATCACGCTCGACCGGGGTGCTGCCCACCTCAAGGACGAGTTCATGCCGCGCTACGCCGAACTCATCTACAACGGCTTCTGGTTCGCGCCCGAGCGCCTGATGCTGCAGGCGATGATCGACAAGAGCCAGGAAGACGTCGAAGGCACGGTGCGGCTCAAGCTCTACAAGGGCAACGTCATGGTCACCGGCCGCAAGTCCAGGAAAACGCTCTATTCCGACGCGCTGGTCACCTTCGAGGACGACCGCGGCGCCTACGACCAGAAGGACGCCGCCGGCTTCATCCGCCTCAATGCACTGCGGCTGAGAACGCTGGCAGCGCGCAACCGTGCCAAGTAGGGCGGATGCGCGGTTTCGGTCGCTGCCTGGCGCCGCTGGTTGTTCTGGCGACGCCGGCCGCCGGCCAGGAGTTCGACCCCGCCTCTCTTGACCTTCCCGCGCTGATCGAGTGCAGGGCGGACGTTCCGACTTACAACGACTTTGCCCTGTGGCTGTCCAGCGCACCGGGTGCCGTTGAAACGCTTGGCTGGAAGGAGGTTGCCTCCGCCAATCCGTTTCTCAGCCAATACGAACTGCCGGCCAAAATCCGCGTGTTCAACCGCGAGACAGGATCGATCGTGTTTACCGCTGCGGGGCCGATGGCCGTGCTCGACGGCGTTGCCGCGCCGGAGCTTGCAAAAGAACTCGACGTCATGGCCGTTTTTTCCACGCCGCAAAAATTCCTTGGCGAAAAGGCCGTTTTCCAAAGCACCGAAGAGTCGGAAGGATTGACCTTCTCCACGGACGTCAAGCTCAACGTCTCGACCGTCGAGTCCCATCCCGGCAAGACCCTGGCCGGCTGCTCCTACACGCTCGAGATCAAATAAAAACCCGGCATTCACGCCGGGTTTTCGATCAAGTCAAAAAATGGCCGGGGCCTTCTGCCCGGTGCATGTTCCGTCAATCGCCGTCGATCGCCGTGGCAATGCGGGCGATGGCCTGCTGATAGACGCTCGCGGAATTCCAGCCGGCAATCGCGCCCATATTCGCACTCGCGCTCGCGCCTGCCCGCCAGCCATGACCCTTGAGGAAGTTGGCAGTGGAAGCCAGCGCCGTGCCCTTGTCGCGCAGGTTTCCGCCGCCGACGCCATATTTCAGGACGTTTCCTGGCAGGAACTGCGTGTGTCCGATCTCGCCATGCGCCGCCCCGACCGACGAGGCTGTCAGCGCCCCGCGATCGACCAGCTTCAGGGCGGCGATCGCATGCGGGTAGAAGAACCCCGGGCGGCGGCAATCATAGGCAAGCGTCAAAATCGCAGAGACGGTGTTCTGGTTGCCCATGGCCGAACCGAAGCCGGTTTCCATACCCCAGATGGCCAGCAACACGCCCGGCGACACGCCGTAATTCGCTTCGATCTTGGAGAACAGCGCCGCATTCGACTTCTTCAGCGACCGGCCCTTGGAGATAATCGCCGCGCCGCCGCGCCGCCGCATGAAATCGTCCACCGAGCCGCTGAAGGCCTTGTGAATGCCGCGGTCGACGGAGATCGTCTTTGTCGCGTAGTTCGCCCCGGCCAGAGCGGCCAGCCCCTTGGCGCCCACACCTTCCGACCTGGCCTGCGCGGCAAAGTCCTGCTTCCAGGCCTCGAAGCCGGCGCCGGTCTTGCCGCAGCTGGCCGCTGCCTGTGCGCCCGTCGCCAGCGCAAGCACCGCCATCGCGGCCGCTGCAAACATCTTTCCCTTGGCAAGAATTGCCATGTTGATCTCCTGGTTGCCTGAATCACGTCCCAATTGCGAACTTGCCAGCGAAACGCGCACTTGTCACTGTCACCGCTGCAATGCTGGCGAATGCCGTGGAATTTGCCTAGGATCAAGTGATTATTGTGGCAAGGGGGCTGCATGCAAGACGTTGATGTCGTCATCATCGGCGCCGGCTCGGCGGGTCTTGCCGCTGCCAAAACCCTGCAGGCGGCGGGGCTTTCCTTCACGCTGCTCGAAGCGATGGACAGAATCGGCGGGCGAGCCTGGACCAGCGACCAGCATTTCGGCGTGCCTTTCGACATCGGCTGCGCCTGGCTGCATGCCGCCGACCGCAATCCCTATTTTCCCGAAGCGCAAGTGGCAGGCTGGACGTTGCATCATCACGACATGAATGTCGATCATCTCTACTACCGCGAGCGCAAGGCGAGCGAAGCGGAAGAAGCCGACATGAAGGCCGCCGACGCAAAGCTGTTCGAACTGCTGGCCAGGCATGAAGTGAAGGACGGAGATGACGATCGTCTTTCGGCGCTGTTGGCAAAAGGCCATGCGCCGCGCGCCGCCGCCACCTTCGCCGGGCCGATGGATTTCGGCGCCGACGAGGACGAAATCTCGATCCTGGACTTCCAGGCCGCCGCCGATCTCGACCCGAACTACTTCAGCAAGGAGGGCCTTGGCGCGCTGGTGGCGCGTTTCGGCGCCAGCGTGCCGGTCGAACTGTCGACGCCGGTACGCAAGATCCTGTGGGACGTGCCCGGCGTCGCCTGCGTCACCGATCGCGGCACCGTCCGCGCCAAAGCGGTGATCGTGACCGCTTCGCCAGCGGTGCTCGCCTTCGAGGAGATCGCGTTCTCGCCGGCCCTGCCCGACACCCATTTTGGCGCCTTCTTCGACCTGCCGATGGGCATGCTGACCAAATTGCCGGTCGAAATATCGGGCACAAGGCTCGGGCTGCAGCCCTTCGACGACCTGCTGATCGAACGGATGGCCAGGCACGACATCTATTTCCTGTGCTTCCCGTTCGACCTTGACCTGATGGTCGGCTTCGTCGGCGGCGATTTCGCCTGGGAAATGTCGGCGGCCGGCGAGGCGGCCGGCATCGACTTCGTCGTCGACCGGCTGTGCGGCATCTTCGGTGGCGATACGCGCAAGCATGTCGGACGCGCCATGATGACCAATTGGGGCGGCGAGCGCTTCGTGCGCGGCGCCTACGCCGCCGCCCGCCCTGGCCGTTCACTGGCGCGCGCCGCGCTCATGCAGCCGGTGGCCGACAAGATCTTCTTCGCCGGCGAGCACTTGGCCGGCCCGCTGATGCAGACCTGCGGCGGCGCACGGCTGTCGGGCGAAGCGGTGGCAAGACAGGTTGTCGCCCAACTTGCGGCCAAATAGCTTCAGGAAAATGTGGAACGCCGCGCGGCTGTTCGCGTTGGGCACGGGCCGCCGTGAATATCTATGTCACCTCCGGTGAATTGAGACCGACATGAAACTCTTCGACTGCCCCCATTGCGGCCATCGCATCTATTTCGAGAACGCCCAGTGCCTGAACTGCGGGAACCCCGTGCTCTACGATCCCGAGCACGCCTGTTTCGCGCTGGCGAGCGCCGACGGCATCTTCCAGTGCACCAACGCCGATGAATGCGCCTGCAACTGGATGGCCGAGCCCGGACACGCCTTTTGCCGCGCCTGTGCGCTCAACCAGTTGATCCCGGATCTCTCCGTCGACGGCAACCGCCGCCGCTGGATCCGTGTCGAAGCGGCGAAGAAGCGCGCCATCTATTCGCTGCTGGCCTTCGGGCTGCCGGTGGCGCCCAAGCAGAACCCCGCCGACGAGATCGGGCTGGCCTTCGACTTCCTCGCCGATCCGATCGGCGGCGGCCCCGGCGGCGAGCGGATCCTGACCGGCCACGACAATGGCCTGATCACGCTCAACGTCGCCGAGGCGGATTCGGCCGAGCGCGAGAAGCGGCGCGTCGAGATGGGCGAGAACTACCGCACCTTGCTCGGTCATTTCCGTCATGAGCTTGGGCACTATTACTGGGACCGCCTGATCCGCGACGATCCGCACCGGCTCGAAGCTTTCCGCGCACTGTTCGGCGATGACCGCGCCGATTACGAACAGGCGCTGAAGGCCTATTATGCCAATGGTGCGCCGCCCGACTGGCAGCAAGGCCACATCTCGGCCTATGCGACCTCGCATCCATGGGAGGACTGGGCCGAGACCTGGGCTCACCACCTGCACATCACCGACACGCTGGAAATGGTGCACGCACTGAACTTTCCGCTCGGCCGGCTGGAGACGGTGGAGGCCAACGACTTGCCGCGCGGCGACACCGGCGGCGAATTGCAGGCGGCACCCTCGGAGCCGCCGACCGCGCCCGAGCCTTTCGAAAAGATCCTTGCCCGCTGGCTGGTGCTGTCGGAAGCCTCCAATTCGATCAACCGCTGCATGGGCCTGCCGGACCTCTATCCCTTTGTCATTTCGGACGTCACGGCGCGGAAATTGGACTTCGTTCACGAACTTCTGACCGATTTGCCTGGAGAACAGGGAACAAATCGTGAGTTGGCACAGGCGCTTTAGCGGGAACGCATGAGCTGCTGCCCCGTTTTCGCTGGCGAGGGACCATGAAAACGGAGAGAAACCATGAAATCCCTGTTGTTTCCGGCGGTCGCCGGAATGCTGACCGTGATGTCGGGCGCCGCGTTTGCCGACACCGCCGTCTCAGCCATCACCGACCTTAACGTTCGCGCCGGACCCGGCCCGCAATACCCTGTCATCGGCGTGCTCGCCGCCGGTCAGTCGGCAACGCTCAATGGCTGCATCGAAAACAGCAAATGGTGCACCATAGCCGAGGCCGGCGGCCAGGGCTGGGTCTATTCCGACTATGTGACGGCCGATATAGGCGGCAGCCGGGTGGTGCTGACGCAACGGCGCGCCAGCGTTGCTGTCGTCTCGCCGCCGGAGGACATCGGCAACTACTCGACCGATTATACCGGCGCGATCATCGCCAGCGATCCGGTCGTGGATGACTTCCCGCCGCCCCCGGCTGAAGTCCGCACCTATGTCGACACGCATCGCCTCGATCCCATCTATCTGGAAGGCGAAGTGGTCACCGGCGCGACCCTGCCCGACACCGTCGAGCTGCGCGAGATTCCGGACTACAATTACCGCTATGTCTATGTGAACGGCCAGCGGGCGCTGATCGATCCGCAGACCCGGCGCATCATGTACGTCGTGCGCTGACGACAATTGGCATAAGCGGCCGCTGCCACAGCAGCGGCCGCCGGCAGGCGGCACCGCAGCGTCGCCTCTTGTGCGCCGACGCTGCTCTGAGCATTGTCCTTTGCGGAAAACTTCCGATTTTTCCGGGCCATCGATTAGTCAATAGGCGATGACTTTGGCAAAGGAGCCCGCGTGACCATCGATCCGGCCGCCTTCGAGCGCTACAGGCATTCGCCGAACGCCAGGACGACCTTGCCGCGCCTGTTGCTCGGAACGGGGATCGTCGTCCTTTTTTGGGCAGCAACCACCGTGGCCGTGCTGGTCGGCGGCACCTATGCCTTCTTCGCCCGGCAGGCGGCCCCATCATCCGGCATGCAGGGTTTCCTCGCCTCGCCCATCGGCATCCTCGCCGCGCTCGTCTCGTTCGCCGGCATCTGGATCGGCCTGTGGGTCGCGATGCGCTGGGTGCATGGCGAGAAGCTGTCGGCGCTGCTCGGCAACAGCCGGCGTGTTTCGTGGTCCGGCTTCCTCAAGGGGCTGATCGCGGTGCTGATCACCTCGTTGATCTCCGAAATCCTGCTCTATCTCTTGCAGCCGCAGATCGCGCGCGGCCCGATCAGCCTGTCGTCCTGGCTGCTGTTTGCGATCCCGATCGCCGCGCTCACTCTGTTGCAGACCTCGTCGGAAGAGTTGCTGTTTCGCGGCTACCTGCTGCGCGGTCTCGCCAGCCGGTTCAAGAGCCCGTTCATCTGGGCGCTGCTGCCGGCCCTGCTGTTCACCTCGCTGCATTGGAGTGCGAGTTCGTCGCCAGCCATCAACGCCTGTGTGCTGGCGTCGATCGCCGCCTTCGCGCTGCTGCTGACGCTTGTCGTCTACGCAACCGGCAATCTCGGCGCCGCGCTGGGTGCTCATCTCGGCAACAACCTGACCGGCTTCCTGCTGATCTCGCATCAGGAAAGCTACAATTCCTTCGCCCTGTTCAACGCCAGGCCGCTCGAGGGACCGGGCTGGGCAACGTCGGATGCGGTTCTCATCGCCTTCATCGGCATCGCCTGCAGCCTGCTGACCATCGGGCTGCTTTTGCATCCGCGCTCGCCGCTCAAGGTCGCCGCCGAGCTTCCGGACCGCGCGAGCACGGCCTGAATGCGGCTCCGGGAATGACGCTACCCGGCCCTTGTCTTGACTCTTGCGCAGATTTCCTGTCTACACGCCCCGAATTCCGCGACGAGTATCCCTCCGAGCAAGCCGACCAGGACGCCGAAACCTCTTTGAGGTGAAGTGCTGTAAATCGATCCTGGAGGCCAACACCCGGCAGCGCTGAGCGCCCCCGGGTGCTTTTTGGTTTTGGCTTTTGCTTGGACTTTTGGTTGGACACTGGGCGCGAACGCATTACCTCTCGGGCACCATCCGGGTGCCAGGGAAAAGGAAAACGAATGTTTGAATCGCTACAGGAACGTCTTGGTTCGATCCTGAACGGCCTGACCGGCCGCGGCGCGCTGTCGGAGGCTGATGTCTCGGCGGCGCTGCGCGAGGTGCGCCGTGCGCTGCTCGAAGCCGACGTGGCGCTGGAAGTGGTGCGCTCCTTCACCGACAAGGTGCGCGAGAAGGCTGTCGGCGCGGCCGTGGTCAAGTCGATCAAGCCCGGCCAGATGGTCGTCAAGATCGTTCATGACGAACTGGTCGACATGCTCGGCGCCGAAGGCGTCGCTATCGATCTCAATGCCCCGGCGCCGGTCGTCATCATGATGGTCGGCCTGCAGGGTTCCGGCAAGACGACCACTTCGGCCAAGATCGCCAAGCGTCTTTCCGAGCGTCAGAACAAGAAGGTCCTGATGGCCTCGCTCGACACGCGGCGCCCCGCCGCGCAGGAGCAGCTTCGCCAGCTCGGCGAACAGGTCAAGGTCGCCACGCTGCCGATCATCGACGGCCAGTCGCCGGTCGACATCGCGCGCCGCGCCGTGCAGGCGGCCAAGCTCGGCGGCCACGACGTCGTCATCCTCGACACCGCCGGCCGCACCCATATCGACGAGCCGCTGATGGTCGAGATGGCCGACATCAAGAAGGTATCGAGCCCGCACGAAATCCTGCTGGTCGCCGATTCGCTGACCGGCCAGGACGCCGTCAACCTGGCCAAGAGCTTCGACGAGCGCGTCGGCATCACCGGTCTCGTGCTGACCCGCATGGACGGCGACGGCCGTGGCGGTGCTGCCCTTTCGATGCGCGCCGTCACCGGCAAGCCGATCAAGCTGATCGGCACCGGCGAAAAGATGGACGGGCTGGAGGAATTCCACCCCAAGCGCATCGCTGACCGCATCCTCGGCATGGGCGACATTGTCTCGCTCGTCGAAAAGGCCGCCGAGAACATCGACGCCGAACAGGCGGCGGCGATGGCCAAGAAGATGCAGTCGGGCAAGTTCGACCTGAACGATCTCGCCGGCCAGCTTCAGCAGATGTCGAAGATGGGCGGCATGGGCGGCATCATGGGCATGATGCCCGGCATGGGCAAGATGAAGGACCAGATGGCCGCCGCCGGTCTCGACGACAAGATGTTCGGCCGCCAGCTCGCCATCATCTCGTCGATGACCAAGGCAGAGCGCGCCAATCCCGATTTGCTCAAGCATTCGCGCAAGAAGCGCATCGCTGCCGGTTCCGGCACCGACGCGGCCGAAATCAACAAGCTGCTCAAAATGCATCGCGGCATGGCCGACATGATGAAGGCAATGGGCGGCAAGGGCAAAGGCGGCGGCCTGATGCGTGGCATGATGGGCGGCCTCGCCTCCAAGATGGGCCTCGGCGGCATGATGCCCGGCGGTATGGGTGGCATGATGGGCGGCGGCATGCCGGACCTGTCGAAGATGGACCCCAAGCAGCTCGAAGCCTTGCAGAAGCAGGCGCAGGCAGCCGGCCTAGGCGGCGGCATGAAAGGCCTTCCCGGCGGCGGTGGCCTGCCCAGCGGCATGCCAGGTTTGCCCGGCGGCATGAAACTTCCCGGGCTTCCCGGCCTCGGCGGTGGCGGGCTGCCCGGCCTTGGCAAGAAGAAGTGAGGACGCCATGAACGAAGAAAAGGACATGGCCGACGCCCGCGCCCTCCTGGCAGATTACCGGGCGTCGATCGACAACATCGACGCAGCCCTCATCCACATGCTTGCGGAGCGCTTCCGCTGCACCAAGGCGGTTGGCGTGCTGAAGGCGACTCATGGCTTGCCGCCGGCCGACCCGGCACGCGAGCAGCAGCAGATCGCCCGGCTTCGCCAGCTGGCGAAGGATGCTCATCTCGACCCGGATTTCGCGGAAAAGTTCCTCAACTTCGTCGTCCGCGAAGTGATCCGCCACCACGAACAGATCGCCGCTTCCAACGGCGTGACGAAAACCAACTGAAACCCAATCAACGAACTTAGTTTTTAGGAGAAAAGAAATGCCCTTGAAGATCCGACTGGCCCGTGCGGGCTCGAAGAAGCGTCCTTATTACCACGTCGTCATTGCCGACGCCCGTTCGCCGCGTGACGGCCGGTTCATCGAGTCCATCGGCTCGTGGAACCCGCTGCTGCCCAAGGACGGCGAACGCGTCAAGGTCGACGCCGACCGCGTCAAGCATTGGCTGGCGCATGGCGCCCAGCCGACCGACCGCGTGCTGCGCTTCCTCGACGAGGCCGGCCTTGTCAAGCGCGACGCCCGTTCCAACCCGAAGAAGGCCGAGCCGGGCAAGAAGGCGCAGGAACGCGCTGCTCTTCTGAGGAAGGCGCAGGAAGATGCCGCTGCTGCCGTTGCCGCCGCCGCGGCTGCACCGGCCGAGGCGGAAGCCGCAACCGCCGAATAAGTATTTGCTCTATCGCATCCAGGAAAACGGCGGGCCATGTGCCCGCCGTTTTTTCATTCGACCCTGTCTGTAAAAGCCGCCCGGTCAATAGCCGCTCGGGCAGCGGTCAATATAGACGCGGCCACGGCTATCGCGGTAGCGGCATTCGCCACGCTCGCTCGCCCGGCCGATCAGCGCGCCGGCAACAGCGCCGACAGCACCACCGACGACGGCGCCTTCAACCGGATCGCCGGCGACGGCCGCACCGACGGCAGCGCCACCGAGGCCGCCTACGGCCGCGCCTTTTTCCGTTTGCGAACAAGCGGCGAGCGGCACCAGCAGCGCCATCAAAAGCATCGTTTTCTTCATCGTCGTTCCTCTCCGATAGGAGCCGCCTCCGCCGCCGGGCGAATCTCTAACTCGCAACTCGACGATTCGATCCCTGAGATATTGCCCGGCAAAGGGTTCAGGCTTCGAGCCGAAAGCGGTGCTTCGATCCGGATCTAACGGCTGAACGGGATCAGCGCGCGGAGCCTGGGATCGCGCAGATACAGGCCACCCCACAGGATAATGCCGAGATAGACGCCGAACAGAATGTGCGAGAACAGCGGGTTGTCGACGCGGACATTGGTGGCGATGGCGCCGCCCATATAGGCAGTAAGCAGGATGGCGCCGAGCACCGAGGTGCGCGGCAGCGCATAGAGAGCGGTCGAGATCAGGCCGATGACGCCAAGCATGCGCGCGACATTCGGATCGGCCGGCCAGCCAAGCGGTACCATCGTCTGGACGACGATATCGAGCGGCGGCAGCTTGATGGCGCCGTCGAAGATCATGAACAGCACGATGACGCCGCTGAGCGCGCGGCCGGTCCACAAAGCGCCCGGCGAGACGGGCGCGGTTTCGGAAATGCTCATGATGGTCCCTCCTGATGGTTCTATCCCCTTCTTGCTGGGGTCGAATCAAGGACGTGGCATGGAGCGGCGATCCGACAGCGGGGCGGATTCTTTTAATCCCGCTAAGCCCGCGCGCCTTTGCCTACGAAAAATAGAACTTTTCCGCCGGGATCATCTTCGGCGGCGTTTCGCCCAGCGCCTCGAACACCGAGATTTCGCAGACACGGCAGAGGCTGTCGAGAGCGAGGTCGTTGGCTTCGGTGCCGAACGGATCCTCGAGCTCTTCCGACAGCGCGTCGAGGCCGAAGAAAGTGTAGGCGATCAGCGCGGTGAACAGCGGCGTCGCCCAACCGGTGGTCGAGATCAGGCCGACCGGCAGCAGCAGGCAGACGATATAGGCCGTGCGATGCACCAGCAGCGTGTAGGCGAACGGCAAGGGCGTACCGGCGATCCGCTCGCAGCCGGCCTGGATGGCCGCGACCGACGCGAGCCTCTCATCGAGGATACGAAAGCCGATCGTGTCGACGTCGCCCGCCAGGCGCTGCGCATTGGCACGCCGGCCCATGCGCCTGACCATCTCATCCGCCGGATTGGAAAAGGCTGCTGCCTTGTCCGCCTCCGCGTCGATGAAGGCACGGGCATCCTTCATGCTGTCGATCTTGCGCAGCTGCCCGCGCAGGAAATGACAGAAGGCGAGCGCTTCCATCAGCAGGGCGCGCTGTTCAGTCTGGTCCAGGATGAGGCTGGTGGTGGCGCGTGCCAGGTTGCGCATTTCGAAGACCAGCGCGCCCCACAGCTTGCGCGCCTCCCACCAACGGTCGTAGGCGGCGTTGTTGCGGAACGAGAGATAGATCGACAATGTCACGCCGACCAGGCCGAAAGGCGTGATGTTGAAGACGCTGAAATCAAGCTGGAACCGGCGCGCCGCGGCCAGGATGATCGCGGAATAAAGCGCGAAGCCCAATATCTGCGGCAGAATGCGTGGCACGACCGAACCGCGCATGATGAAGAACAGCTGCAGGAATGTGGGGCGCGGGCGAACGATCATCGAAGGCCTTTCACGGACCGGCACTGGCCCTCAGCTTCTCTATTGTGCGATGCGACAGCTCTGCAAGCCCAGCCGCCAGCGACATCGCCATGTCGTCCTTGCAGCGCCTGGACTATCGGCACGCGCCGGTCGCGGATATTGAAGAGCACGTGGGCTGCGGCCCATTTCTGCAAGCGAGAGAAAACGAATGACCGGCGAGACCGATCTGAAGACACTGCTGGCATCGATGACGCCGGAACTGCTGGCCGACACCTATGTCTTCGCCACGCTGGCGCCTGGCGTCGCTCAGCCGGAAGGCGTTGAGCCGGTGATGATGTTTCGCGAGCGCGAGGGCGTGACACTGATCGTGACCGAGGAGGCGGCCAGCACTGCTGCACTGACCGCTTCGTTCCGCTGCCGGATGCTGACGCTGAACATCCATTCGTCGCTGGAAGCCGTCGGCTTCCTCGCCGCCATCACCACGCGCTTGGCCGCCGCTGGCATGGGCGTGAACCCGGTTTCGGCCTTCTACCACGACCATCTGTTCGTGCCGGCCGACAGGGCGGAGGAAGCGCTGGAACTGCTGCGCCAACTGGCTAGGGACAGCGCCAGCTGAATTTTGACAGGACCCCAAGAATCGCGTAAATTGCGGTAAATGCGTAAATTACGCGATTTAGGATGACCCATCATGCGCGAAGTTCCCACCACAGAATTCACCCGTAATTTCGGGCGTTACCGAGAGATCGTGCAGCGTGAGCCGGTCGCTGTGATGAGTCACGGGCGGCCAACCGGCTATTTCGTTTCAGCTGTCGAGTATGAAGAGCTGCAGCACTACAAGAACCTGGCCCGGCAGTCATTTGCGACCAGGGATCTGCAGCGCGAGGAAGTGGAAGCTATCGCCGGCGGCCGCATGTCATCAGAACACGATCATCTCAATGCCTTGATGGATACCAAGTAAGGCATGCCGCTTCCCGCCCCACAGCTCGGCCTCGTCATCTCCTATGCATATCTGTGGCATCATGAACATCAAGCCGGAC
This sequence comes from Mesorhizobium sp. M7A.F.Ca.CA.001.04.2.1, assembly GCF_003998485.1. Lineage (NCBI taxonomy): Bacteria > Pseudomonadati > Pseudomonadota > Alphaproteobacteria > Hyphomicrobiales > Phyllobacteriaceae > Mesorhizobium > Mesorhizobium sp. M7A.F.Ca.CA.001.04.2.1. The sequence continues at coordinate 62,377 of NZ_RZQT01000009.1, read as the reverse complement.
AGGACGAAGGGCGGAAAGATCGCCCTTGCGTGATCGTGCTAGCCGTCGAACGCGGCGCCGATGGTCTGATCGTGACGGTGGTGCCTGTCACGCATGTACCGCCGGCCGATCCGTCGCTGGCGATCGAGCTGCCGCCAGCCGTCAAGCGTCATTTGGAACTGGACGGCGAGCGTTCATGGGTGATGCTCCACGAAGGCAATCGCTTCGCGTGGCCAGGCTACGACCTTCGTCCGGTGCCGCGCTCCACCGACCGCTATGACTACGGCCTGTTGCCGCCCCGGCTGTTTTCATCACTGGTGGAGCGCTTGAGGACGATCTGGGAAGCCGGGCAAGGCCGTCAGGTGCCGCGCGACTGACCCGTCCTCCGTATCCGACACGGGGAAAAGCAAGAAGCATCCCGGAAGGCCGCGACCGCGGGCCGCCGGTCGTCCGGCGCCCCCGCGGAGGGCCCGCCGCGGCAGCGGCGATACGGCCCGTGAGCGAAAACTAAACGGCCGTCAGGCCGCCTTCTTCTTCGGCTGGATCAGGCCGCGCTCGACCAAAAGCTCGGCGATCTGCACCGCGTTGAGCGCCGCGCCCTTGCGCAGATTGTCGGAGACGATCCACATCGACAGACCGTTGTCGATGGTCGAATCCTCGCGAATGCGCGAGATGAAGGTGGCGTCTTCGCCGGCCGATTCCAGCGGCGTGATGTAGCCGCCGTCCTCGCGCTTGTCCAAGACCTGGCAGCCCGGCGCCTCACGCAGGATGTCGCGCGCGTCGTCGGCGGTGATCGGCTTTTCGAACTCGATGTTGACCGCTTCCGAATGGCCGATGAACACCGGCACGCGCACGCAGGTCGCCGTCAGCTTGATCTTGGGGTCGAGCATCTTCTTGGTCTCGGCGACCATCTTCCACTCTTCCTTGGTAGAGCCGTCGTCGAGGAAGACGTCGATGTGCGGGATGACGTTGAAGGCGATGCGCTTGGTGAACTTCTTGACCTCGACGCCATCGGCGACGAAGACCGCGCGGGTCTGGGTAAAGAGTTCGTCCATGCCTTCCTTGCCGGCGCCCGACACCGACTGATAGGTGGCGACGACGACGCGCTTGATGGTGGCGAAGTCGTGCAGCGGCTTCAGCGCCACCACCAGCTGCGCTGTCGAGCAGTTCGGGTTGGCGATGATGTTCTTGCGCGTGAACAGCGAGATCGCGTCCGGGTTCACTTCCGGCACGATCAGCGGCACGTCCTGGTCATAGCGGAAGGCCGACGAATTATCGATGACGACGCAGCCCTGCTTGCCGATCTTCGGCGACCATTCCTTGGAGACGCTGCCGCCGGCCGACATGATGCAGATGTCGGTGTCGGAAAAATCATACTGGTCGAGCGTCTTCACCTTCAGCGTGCGGTCGCCGAACGACACTTCCGTGCCCTGGCTGCGCCGCGACGCCAGCGCCACGACTTCGCTTACCGGAAAGCCGCGCTCTTCCAATATGTTGAGCATTTCCCGGCCCACATTGCCCGTGGCGCCGACGATCGCTACCTTGAAACTCATCGAAAAATCTCCTGTCCCTCTCCGCTTGGTTTTTGGAGAAACCCGCTGGCCGCTGCGGGTTCCGTCCCCCGGGCCGAACCCGGGAGAGGGTGGCTAGGCCAAGGGAATCACACCGTTTTGGTGGTGGTTTTGCCAGTTTTCTTGGCCAAGAATGCGGTTTTGCTGAAACGAGGAGACGCGCCGACGCGCCCGGCCCAATGATGTGCATTGAGGCTGGGGGCATCGAATGCAGGAAGAGCCGTCAAAAGGCCGCGCATCGAAACTGTCCCGTTCGGTGCCGGCTTTTACGCGGTTTGCGGCAAGAGTCAATTGCCGAGCGGCGCCTGGTTTTGCGCGCGCCCTGTACAATCGCGGCTGCGCGAAGTACGAACGGCCAAGATTGTTTGGCTGGCGCGAGGCCCGCCCCGGCATGTGCTCCGTGATGAGCGCGGACCCTAAAATTCCGAAAGAGTGAGATGTCCAACTTCGAAGCACTTGTTCCAGCGCTTGCCAGGGCGCTGGAGAAACGCGGCTATTCCGAGCTGACGCCCGTCCAGAAGGCGGTCGTGGCGCCCGAGCTCGGCGAGGCCGATGCGCTGGTTTCGGCGCAGACCGGCTCCGGCAAGACGGTGGCCTTCGGCCTCGCTCTGGCGCCGACCCTGCTTGAGGGCGCGGAGCGCTTCGGCCACGCCGCCGCACCGCTGGCGCTGGCGGTGGCGCCGACGCGCGAACTCGCCTTGCAGGTGACGCGCGAACTGGAATGGCTCTACGAACTGACCGGCGCCACCGTGGCGTCCTGCGTCGGCGGCATGGACATGCGCTCGGAGCGGCGTGTGCTGGAGCGTGGCGCCCATATCGTCGTCGGCACGCCCGGCCGGCTGCGCGACCACATCACCCGGCGCTCGCTCGACATGTCGGCGCTGAAGGCGGTGGTGCTCGACGAGGCCGACGAGATGCTCGATCTCGGCTTTCGCGAAGACCTCGAATTCATCCTCGACGCCGCTCCGGCCGAACGCCGGACGCTGATGTTCTCGGCCACGGTGCCGCGCTCGATCGCCACGCTCGCCCAGGGCTATCAGCGCGATGCGGTGCGCATTTCGGCCGCCGGCGAGGAGAAGCAGCATCTCGACATCGAATATCGGGCGCTGAGCGTCGCCCAGCCCGACCGCGAGAACGCCATCATCAATGTGCTGCGCTATTACGAAGCCAAGAACGCGCTGGTGTTCTGCAACACGCGTGCCGCCGTCAATCATCTGACCGCGCGCTTCAACAACCGCAACTTCTCCGTCGTCGCCCTGTCGGGCGAGCTCAGCCAGAATGAGCGCAGCCATGCGCTGCAAGCGATGCGGGACGGCCGCGCAAAAGTCTGTATCGCCACCGATGTCGCGGCGCGCGGCATCGACCTGCCCAATCTTGAGCTGGTCATCCACGCCGATTTGCCGACCAACCCGGAAACGCTGCTGCACCGCAGCGGCCGCACCGGCCGCGCCGGGCGCAAGGGCGTCAGCGCGCTGATCGTGCCCAACAGCGCCCGCAAGCGCACCGAACGGCTGTTGCAGAACGCCGGCCTCAAGGCGACATGGGCGAGCCCGCCCTCGGCCGACGACGTGATGCGGCGCGACGACGAGCGCATCCTTGCCGATCCGGCTTTCGATGAGCCGGTGAAGGAGGACGAGCGCTCCTTCATCGACGCGCTGCTCGCCAGGCATGGCGCCGAACAGGTGGCCGCTGCCTTCGTGCGCCAGTGCCGCGCCAGCCGCTCGGCCCCCGAGGATCTCATGGAGATCGCGCCCTTCACGCCGTCGCGTGAAAGGCCGGCGGGCGAAGGTTTCGCGCGCCGCGACGAGGCGCCCAGCCGCCGCGACGATTTCGGCGACAGCGTCTGGTTCTCGCTGTCGATCGGGCGCCGGCAGAATGCCGAACCGCGCTGGCTCATCCCGATGCTATGCCGCACCGGCAGCATCTCGAAGCGAGAGATCGGCGCCATCAAGATGCAGCCGGAAGAGACCTACGTGCAGATCGCAGCGGATTGGGCAGACCGCTTCCTGGCCGCGATCGGTCCCGACCGGAAGCTGCAAGGCAACATCCTGGTGAAGCGGCTCGACGGTACGCCCGATCTGTCGCGCGCCGGCTATCAGCCGCCAAGCCCCGACAAGAAGCCGCATCGCGGCAAGGCGCCGTTCGATCCCAACGCGCCGAAGCGCAAATTCGAAAAACGTGCACCGGCAGCAGCCGATCAGCGCCCGGCCGCCCCGCATGACGCAAAGCCATGGGCGAAGAAGCCGGGCAAGCCGAAATTCGACACCACCGGCGCGCCCAAGCACAAGAAGGCGAAGAAGCGGCCCGCCTAGAGCATTTCACCGTTTCACGGAAACGGCGATCTGCTCTAACTCTTTGTTTTGACGCAATTCCCGAGGGAAAACCGCTGCACACTTTTCCTGGAATTGCTCTAGGACTTCGGCCGGAGGGACGCGCTTGCCTGCAGGCCAGCCTTGATGGCAGCCCAGCTGGCCGACGCCGGCGTCGGGCGATGCTGCTTTGCGATGCGTTCCGTCAGCGACGAGCGCCATTCCGGATCCTCCGCCATCCGGCGGATCGCAGCGTACCAGCCCGCCTGGTCATTGGAATCGATCGCCGGCATCAGCCCGCCGCTCGCCTCGATCAGCGACGGCGCGGTCGAGACGATGACGGGAACGCCGAAATCGAGACATTCCGAGGCGCCGTAGCCCCAGCCCTCGATATGCGAGGGAAAGACGCCGAAGGAAGCGCTGCGGTAGTATCGGATGAGCTCCTCATCGCTGATCGCTCCGGTGAACGTAACCCGCTCGAGCAGTCTCGGATGGGCCTTGAGATAGGCGCGCAGCGGATCGATCATCCAGCCCCAGCGCCCGGCGCAGACGAGCCTCGGCAGCTTGACGCCTTCGTCGAGCGCCTGCTGCCAGATCCGTGCCAGCAGGATGTGGTTCTTGCGCACTTCGATGGTCGAACAGTAGAGCACGAATGGCTCGGCGGCCTCGATGCGCGAAGTCTCGCCCATGCGCGAAGCCGTCTCGTACAGGATGGAAGGCATCGGAAACCGGTATACCACCGGCTGCGTGACGCCTGCCTGTTGCATATGATCGGTCAGCGTCGAGCCAACTTCGTCGGATGCACAAAATGCCGGCGCGCCGGAACGCACGAGGTGTTCGAGATATGACCCGAAACGCGCCTCGCCAGGGCTCATACCAACGAGGTCGGGGCGCAGTGTCGGTATGAGGTCATGGCAAAGAAACGCGAGGCCACCGGCGCGCCCGGAGACGGCGACTCGGTCGTCCCCGGTCAGAATGTGATGGCTGATCAGGACAAAGCCGCGTTCAGTCTCGGCCGGTTGGCCTGGAACATCCTGACGCGGGGCCGACCGGACTCGCGCCCGCTGGTACAGACGATAGGCCCGGATCAGCAGCTTCGTCGCCTGATAGGCAATGCCTTTGCGGCCATGGGTCACCGTCTTGGCGAGATGGCGGTCGGCGTCGCGCTTGCCCCATGGCTGCTGCCTCACCGCTTCGAGGGCCTGCGACATCGCCGTGCGCCTCCCAGGCCATCGTTTGAGGCGCCAGGGTGAAATCTCGCCCGTCGCGACATGGTCCTGCTCGAAAGGAGCGAGGGGGCGAAACCGGCCTTCCCACGGTCGGAACGCCACCACCTCCACGCTAGGGTCGGGATCGGCCAGGGCTGCGCTGACGAGAAAGCTTTCCACCCGTGGGATGCCGACAAGTCCCTGGCCGGACGGCCAGAACGTCAGGCCGGTGGCGTCGATGGCCAGCCTGGGAGGCCTTCTTTCCCCTCCATCTTCAATCACGGTTTTACTGTCAGGACTCTCGACTGTCATGTTCTGCTTCTGTCGAAGGCGGTTGCACTCGATGCCTTATGCTTCATTTGCCGCGAAGACGGTAGCCGTGCTGCCCGGTATTGCCCATCGGCTCGGCCCTGTGCCACACCTTTGGCCGGGACGTGGCAAGAGGGTGGCCCATGCGCGGTGAAGTGCTTCACTATGACGGTGACCAGGGGTTCGGCTTCATCACCGGAGCCGACGGGAACCGCTACACCTTCACCCGCGAGAGTTTACGCCGGGAAACCGCCATGCCCAACGGTACCGCCGTCGAGTTCCAGCCAGGCGGCGGCCAGGCGCGCGACGTCTTTTCGATCGCCGCCCCGACCGCCGCTCCGGCCGCCGCTGAGCCCGGCATCAAAGCCGCACCAGTCCAGGCCAGCGTTCCGCCTGCAGCAGCCCCAAGTCCTGCGCAGCATTTCGGCCGGTCTTCCGAGACAGCCGAGCCCAGCGATCTCTGGGGCTATTTCTGGCGTGGCGTGACGCAGAACTATTTCAATTTCGCCGGTCGCGCCCGCCGCAAGGAATATTGGGGTTATTTCCTGTTCTGGGTGGTCTCGCTGCTTGTCATCGGCGGCATCGGTCTTTTCGCCGACAATGAAATGGGCAATTTCGACAGCAGCGTATCGGCGGCGGTAACCGTCGGCCTTTGCGGCACCTTCGTCCTGGCGACACTGCTGCCCAGCCTCGGCATGACCGTTCGCCGCATCCATGACATCGGCCTCTCGGGCTGGCTTTATCTGGTGGTGCTGATCCCGACCATCGGCAGCCTGATCATCCTGGTCTTCGCGCTGATCCCGACGCAGGCCCGCGAAAACCAGTGGGGACCGGTGCCGGCGGGCGTCAGGGTCTAGGGATGATCGCCTTCAGCGCCTCGCCCGAAAGCCTGAGAAAGACCTTCTGGCCGTGGCGTTCTGCGCCAAGCCGGTCGTAGAAGCGCTGCGCGCCTTCGTTCCAGTCCTCGCTGGTCAGGTCGATGCGGCCGATGCCTTCGCGCAGGCAATGATCGGCGAGAAAGCCGATCAGCGCCCGGCCGACACCAGCGTTGCGGGCTTTGTCGCGCACGAACAGGTCCTTGAGGAACAGCAGCCGCTCGAGATCGATACCGGGATGCGCGATCGCCACCGACGCCAGGCCGCTGACCTCGCCCTCGACGAAGGCGAGCGCGAAATGCGGATAGGCCGGGCTTTCCTCGCCAAGCCATTTTCGTGCCGCAGACAGGGCCCGGTCGGCATCGAGAGGCGGTTGCCGATAATGTTCCGCCATCTCGCAAAACATGGTCGCGAGCGTCGTCGCGTCCTCGATCGTCGCCCAGCGGACGCCGACCGTCACGGTATCAGCCCAGGAATTTGGCGATGATCGCGTCGCCCATCTCAACCGTACCGACCTCGGTCATGCCATCGGACATGATGTCTTTCGTCCGCAGGCCCGCGTCGAGCACGGCGGCGATTGCGCCTTCGACGCGGTCGGCTTCATCGACCATGCCGAAGGAATAGCGCAGGCACATGGCGAAGGAGGCGATCATGGCGATCGGGTTGGCAATGCCCTTGCCGGCAATGTCGGGCGCCGAACCGTGCACCGGCTCGTAGAGCGCCTTGCGCTTCTTGGTCTTCACGTCAGGCGCGCCGAGCGAGGCCGACGGCAGCATGCCGATCGAGCCGGTCAGCATAGCGGCGATATCGGACAGCATATCGCCGAACAGATTGTCGGTGACGATGACGTCGAACTGCATTGGCCAGCGCACCAGCTGCATGCCGCCGGCGTCGGCCAGCATGTGGTCGAGCTTGACGTCGGAATAGCGCGCCTTGTGGGTCTGGGTGACGACCTCGTTCCACAACACACCCGACTTCATCACATTGCGCTTTTCCATCGAGGTGACGTGGTTCTTGCGGGTGCGCGCGAGTTCGAAGGCGACGCCCGAAATGCGCTCGATCTCGAACGTGTCGTAGACCTGCGTGTCGATGCCGCGCTTCTGTCCGTTGCCGAGATCGATGATCTGCTTGGGCTCGCCGAAATAGACGCCACCGGTCAGCTCGCGCACGATCAATATGTCGAGACCTTCGACCACCTCCTGCTTGAGCGAGGAGGACGCCGCCAGCGCCGGATAGCAGATGGCCGGGCGCAGATTGGCGAATAGCTCCATGTCCTTGCGCAGGCGCAGCAGGCCGGCTTCCGGGCGCACCTCATAGGGCACCGCATCCCATTTCGGACCGCCGACGGCGCCGAACAGCACCGCGTCGGCCGCCATCGCCTTTTCCATGTCGGCATCGGAGATCGCCGCGCCATGCGCGTCATAGGCGCAGCCGCCGACCAGCCCCTCATCGGTGGCAAAACCGCTGCCGAGCCTGTCGTTCATGACCGCGATCAGTTTCTTGACCTCGGCCATGGCCTCAGGACCGATGCCGTCACCGGGGAGCAGGAAAAGATGCTTCGTTGCCATGGAGAAACCGTCCTGGAAAGATTTGAACCGCGGCCTTGCTAAACGCCAAGCGAGTTGCATGCAAGCAGGAACGCAGCGATCACGGATAACCCGATTCGTTGGTGATCCGTAGCGCCCCCCTCTGCCCTGCCGGGCATCTCCCCCTCAAGGGGGGAGATTGGCAGCATTATCGTTTCGCCTCTTCTTTCTGACGTGGAGATTGGCGAACGCCGAGGCGACATCCAATCTCCCCCCTTGAGGGGGAGATGGCCGGCAGGCCAGAGGGGGGCGCTGTCCCGCCGGCATACGTCATCACTGATGCGAGAGAATGTTGATCAGCCGGCCGAACGGATCGCGCACGTAGAAGCGCCGCACGCCCCAGGGCTCGTCGGCCGGTCCGTATTCGATGGCAAAGCCCGCCGCCTTCATGGCATCGAGCGCTGCATCGACATCGTCGACCTCGATCGAGAGATCCGGCACCGGCGTGCCGGAACCGCCTTGCGCCATGAAGCTGACCTGCACCTGCATCGTTTCATCGGAGCCGTAGGTTGCGATCCAGCCGAGGTCCATCAGCACGTCGAGACCGAGCACATCCTGGTAGAAACGCTTCGCCGCCGCGACATCCGCTGTCTCGATATTGGCAACGATGCGCTGGACTTTCATCGTCGGTCGCCCTTCAGGCCGTGCGCCGCAGCGCCGTCACCTCGATCTCGATCTTCATTTCCGGTTTGTTGAGTTGGCAGACGATCATCGTCGCTGCCGGCCTGATGTCACCGAACGTCTCGCCGAGGATCGGGAAGACTACATCCACGAACGCCTGGTCGGTGATGTAGTAATGCGCCCGCACCACGTCAGCCATCTCGAAGCCGCCGTCCTTCAGCGCCTTGCCGATCGTCGCCAGGCAATTGCGCGTCTGCGCCTCCACCGTCTCCGGCATCGTCATCGTCGCATAGTCGTAGCCGGTGGTGCCGGACACAAAACACCAGTCGCCCTGCACCACGGCGCGCGAATAGCCGGCGGTCTTTTCGAACGGCGAACCGGTGGAGATGAGTTTGCGCATATGAGGGGCCTTGCTTGGGTTGTCGGCCAGCATTAGCAGGCGGAACGGCGCGGGTCGTGGGCCAAGCCAGGCAAACTGTTATCCCGGAAGCGAAGCGCGAACCTCCGAGATTGGTTGAAGCATCCCTTCCGTCGTCATCCTATGGCGGAGCAAGGAGCGTAGCGACGCGGCGCAGACCATAGGATGACGAAAGCGAGGGGGTGCTGCGCAACGCTAAAGCTTTAATTTGCCGCCCCCAGCGCCTTGTCCAACGCCGCCTTCACATCCGCCGGCCATGTCGCCACACCAGGCCACGCCTGCGGCTGGCCATTGTCGCCGCGGCGGGCGAAGTAGAGTTTGTGCTGGGCCGGGTCGACCGCCATGAAGCCGTCATTGCCGCCGCAGTCATGCGGCACGCAGCCGCTGGCGTAGAAGGCGCCCGAAGCGGTCTTTTCGGTGCCGCCGCCGACCAGCAGACTGGTCGCCATGTCGGCCATGTCCTTGCCGAGCAGCTTTTCCGCTTCCTTGTAGACGGCCTCATTGTGGAAGGCGTCGATGATGTTCTGGTACTTTTCCGGATCGATGTCTTTCCAGTCCGTTCCGGGTTCCGGCATGTAGGTAAGATTGCCCGAAATCGTCAGCCCGTCGGTCGGCGACCATTGCAAAGCCGGCTTCTGATCTCCCGGCAACAGGTAGGGCACGAAATAGATGGCGTTGTCGGACACCGCCGAGGGCGGCGCGCCGCACTGGTCCTGCTCGACCGTGGTGCTCTGGATCGTGCCGCCTTCCGGTTTCCAGACGATCACCGTCGCCGGCCCGCATTGGTTGCCGCCGTCGCCGACATCGAACAGCGCCACCTTGACGCCGCCGACCTCGACTGTTTTGTCGAAGAAGACATCGTAATTGCTGGCCAACTGCTTGCCGTCATAGGCAAGCACCTTCTCGCCATACTGTTCCTTCTGGGTGATGGTCAGCGTGCCGCCTTCGAATGGGACGGGAGCTTGCTTGTCGTCATCGGAAGCATCGGCGGCGTTCGTCCCCTGATCGGCGGACGGCTGCTCCGTCGCCGGGGCCGGCTGTGTGGCGGGCGTCTGGGTCTGCGCAGACGCGCTGGCGATTTGCCCCAGCAACAAGGCCAGCCCGCAAAGGCCGGCAAGAAGCGAACGTGTCATGACTGTCCCTCCACTCAGTCGCCGCGAACCGGCCCGAAAGGCCAGATCCATCCGTCCGGAGCGCGCCGCTCAGGCCCAGGGGCGCTGTTCGGCGTTGCGCTTCTCGAACGAAGCGATGGCGCCGGCTTTCTCCATGGTCAGGCCGATATCGTCGAGCCCGTTGAGCAGGCAGTGCCGCTTGAAGTCGTCGAGGTCGAATTTGACCACGCCGCCATCCGGCCCACGGATTTCCTTGGCTTCGAGGTCTACCGACACCGTGGCATTGGAGCCGCGCGAGGCGTCGTCCATCAGCTTCTCGAGATCCTCGGGGCTGACGGTGATCGGCAGGATGCCGTTCTTGAAGCAGTTGTTGTAGAAAATGTCGGCGAACGAGGTCGAGATGACGCAGCGAATACCGAAGTCGAGCAGCGCCCACGGCGCATGCTCTCGGCTGGAGCCGCAGCCGAAATTGTCGCCGGCGACCAGGATCTGCGCCTTGCGGTAGGCCGGCTTGTTGAGCACGAAATCCGGGTTTTCCGAACCGTCGTCCTTGTAGCGCATTTCGGCGAACAGGCCGGTGCCGAGCCCGGTGCGCTTGATCGTCTTGAGGTAATCCTTGGGGATGATCATGTCGGTGTCGACATTGACGATCGGCATCGGAGCGGCGACGCCGGTGAGCTTGGTGAATTTTTCCATGGCTTTTGCCCGTGTTTTCGTTGCGGGGAATTTGCTGAGGCCCGGTTTACACAAAGCCGGCGGCAAATAAAAGGCAACTGTTCGTGCACGGTGGCACAAGCCGGCCCGATGGTGCAATCTGGCGGCCATGGCAGAAAACGCACACGTCCTCTACGAAAGAGAACCCGCGCTCGACATCGCCGAATTCCGTCGCGTGCTGGTCGAATCCGGCCTCGGCGAAACACGGCCGATCGATGATGAAGCGCGGCTGCGGGCGATGCTGTCGGGCGCCAATCTGGTGCTGACCGCGCGCCTTGATATTCAGGGCAAGCCGCTGATCGGCGTCATCAGGGCGATCACCGACTTCTCCTGGGTCTGCTACATCTCCGAACTCGCCGTTTCCCGATCGGCACAGGGGCTCGGCATCGGCAAGGGCCTGATGGACGAGGCGCGCCGGCAGCTTGGACCATCGGTCGCCATCAGCCTGATCTCCATGCCCGATGCCGTAGGCTTCTACGAACGTATCGGCATGAAGCGCATGGCCGACGCCTTCTGGTTCGACCGCAAGGGCTGAGGCTCGCTGGAAATACTGTTCCGCAACCGTAGCGATCCTTCGCGCCAGCGTCAAAAAGGACCTTCCCTTTGCCCGCTCAAATCACATTCAATTCCCGGAACGCCCTTCCCTCCGCCACCCGCTCATACCCGAACGCCGAGCAATCCACCGTGCGATAACCGCCATGCACGATCAGCTCGGCCAGCGCTTTGCCCACTGCTGGCGCCTGCTGCAGGCCGTGGCCGGAAAAGCCGTTGGCGAATAGGAAATTGCCGACGTCGGGATGCGGACCGATCACCGCGTTCTGGTCGAGCGTGTTGTAGTCGTAGTGGCCGGCCCAGGCACGGGTCGGCTTGATCGCCTCGAAGGCGGGAATACGGGTCGCCAGCACCGGCCAGATCACCTCTTCGAACAGTGGCCAGTTTACCTCGAAGTCGCCGGGATCGGGTGCGCAGTCGCCTTCCTCCGGTTCGGCGCCGCCGGTGAGGTAGACCGAGCCTTCCGGACGGACATAGATGCCGGAGGGATCGACCAGCAGCGGCATGTCGGCATATTTCTCGCGTGCCTCGAAGACGAAGACATTGCGCTTGCGCGGCTCGACCGGCAGCTCAAGCCCGGCCATGGCAGCCACCTTGCCGGCGTTCGGGCCGGCGGCGTTGACGACGATGCCAGCCTCCAGCATCTCGCCATTGCCGAGGCTCACTCCCGTGACGCGGTTGCCATCGCGCGCGATGCCGGTGACATCTGCGGTGATGAAATCGACTTTCTTCTGCCGCAGCGCCTTGCGGAACAGCGTCAGCATCGCATGCGCGTCGAACCAGCCTTCGCCGGTGCGGCCATAGGCGCCGGCTGAAATGCCCTCGGGCGACAGCCACGGGAACCGGCGCACCAGCTGATCCGCGTCCTCCAGCACAATGTCGGCGCCCTCGGCCATCTGCGCCTGGTGATTGCTCCTCAGGATCGGCAAGCCGTCCTCGCCGGCAAGGATGAGGTAGCCGCCCTCGCGAAAGCCGATATCGGCGTCATCCCCGAACTCTTCCTTCAGCCGCCGGAACAGCTTCAGCGTGAACTGCGACAGGCGGATGTTTTCCGGGATCGAGAATTGCTGGCGGATCGAGGCCATGGACAGCGTCGTTGACGCATGCGCGAATTGCGGATCACGCTCGACCAGCGCGATCGTGCCGGAAAACCCTTGCTCACGCAGGTAATAGGCGACCGAGGAGCCGACGATGGCTCCGCCGATGATGACGATGTCGTAGCGCATGTTCTCTCCGATCCGGCCGATAGTGTCCTTCACGCCACCGGCAGAATGACCTCGAAGCGCGTGCCGCGCTCGCTGTCAACCAGCGCGATCATACCATCATGCGCTTTCAGGAGGGCCAGCACGATGCCGAGGCCCATGCCGGTGCCGCCCTGTTCGCGCCGCGTGGTGAAGAACGGCTCGAAAATGCGCGCCCGGTTGCTCGGCGAAATGCCGGCACCGTCGTCGCTGACCAGGATGCTCGCCTTGCCGCCGGCGCTCGTAGCGGAGACAGAAACCTGCATCGCGCCATGCCTGGCCGAATTGTCGATGAGATTGGCCAGCACGATAGCCGCGTTCTCGGCCGATATGCGCAAGTCGATGTCGCCGCCGGCCCCGATGCTAACCGCGAGCCTGTTGTCGACGGGCAGCAGCGACAGTGCCGCACCGAGCGATGTGCTTTCGCCGCTCGGCGCCAGGTTTTCGGCGCGTGCCAGGTCGAGCAGGCGCCGCACCAGCAGATTGAGCCGCCCCGCATCGGTGACGATATTGTTGGAGAAACGCCGCCGCTCCGCATCGTCCATCGCGCCACCGGAATCGCGCAGCAATTCGGCCGCGCCTTGGATCGCCGTCAGCGGCGATTTGAGCTCATGCGAGACATGGGTGGCGAAAGTCTGGATTGAGTCCGACCGCGCCTGAAGCTTCTCGGCCATGTCGAGGAAGGCGGCGGACAGCTCCGCCATCTCTCGCGTGCCGTGGTGGTCGAGCGGCCGGATCGCCGTGCGGTCGCCGGCGGCGATGCGCTCGGTGCGGTCGATCAGCGCATAGATCGGCCGGCTGACGGTGCGCAGGAAGATGAGACCGATGAGCAGCGTGCCGCCGAGAATGGCGATCGCCGCCAACGTCACCTTGCCACGTTCGCCATAGAGATGTTTGATGATGTTGTTGGGCGTCCGCGACACATAGACGACGCCGGCGACCTGGCCGTCGACAGCGACCGGCAGGGCGACGAAGACACGCACCTTGGTGCCGCGGCTGACCGAATAGAGCGGTGGCGTCGGCTGGTCGGGAATGCGCAGCCTGAGCGCGCTGGCATAGTGGCCGGCAAGTGCTGTGCGCACCTCTTCGACCGCACTGAGCGACTGGCCGACCTCGCCGCGCCCGGCAATGACGACGCCCCGGGGGTCGAGCAGCCGGAAGCCGGCCAACGTGGTTTTCTGGGTGGCGTCGAGGATGCCGGACAGGCGCGCGCCGATCACCGCGAAGGCGGGATCGACGATCGCCGGCATCGCCGCCGGCCGGGTCGGCAGGACATAATCCGAGGCAAGATCGAGCTGCGGTTCGATTGGCCTGTAGAGCGGGTCCGGATTGACGCTGCGGCTTGAATCCCCACTTGGCTCCGGCATCGGCGCACCGAGCTTTTCCGGTGGGATGCCGGCGTCACGTACATCCCGCGCATAGATGGCGGCGATGGCCGCGCCTTGCGCGATCAGCTCCGCCTCGGTCTGGCGGATCAGCTGGTTCTCGTAGAGGCGGAAGAAGAACAGGCCGACCAGTGGCAAGGCCATCACCATGATCAGGATGGCGACGACGACCGTGGCAAGCCGTGGCCGCCATTTGCGGTCGATCCATTTGCTGGAGGCCGTCAGCCGCATCGGCCAAGCCGGAAGCCGACGCCATGCACCGTCTCGATGACATTTGGGCAACCCACGGCTGCCAGTTTGGCGCGGATGTTGCGGATGTGGCTGTCGACGGTGCGGCCGGCGACGTGGATGTTTGCGGCATAGGCGCTGGCCGTGACCGCGTCGCGGTCGAGCACATGCGCCGGCCGCGCCAGGAACCCCTTCAGGATCGAGAACTCTATTCCTGTCAACGATAACGGCTTGCCGTCGAAGCTGGCGGTATGGCTGGCCGGCGCCAGAGCCAGTTTGCCATGCGAAAACTGCCTGTCGTCGGCCGGTTCGGGCGCCGCCGGGCGGGCGCGCCGCAGGATGACGTTGACGCGGGCAACCAGCTCGCGCGGGCTGAATGGTTTCGTCACATAGTCGTCGCCGCCCATTTCGAGCCCGAGGATGCGGTCGATCTCCTCGTCGCGCGCAGAGAGGAACAGCACCGGCACATCGGATATGTGCCGCAGCCGCCGGCAGACCTCCAGCCCGTCCATTTCCGGCATGCCGATATCGAGCACGACGAGGTCCGGTGCCCGGCGGCCGATTGCCTGCAAGGCGGCGGCACCGTCGGCCACCCCTGTCGTTTTCATGCCGGCCTTCTCCAAGGCAAAGCAGATCACCTCGCGGATGTGCGGGTCATCGTCGGCGACGAGGATGTGATGCGGCATGGATCAGCGGCCCGGCATGGAAGGTTCGATAGCGGAGGGAATCACGAACGGCTCCTTGGTGTCGAGATATCGAAGCAGCCGCCAGTCGCGAAAGCTCCAGGCCCGCCAGTTCTGCTGGATAGTTCGATACCAGATTTCGTCGCTGCCGCGCACGCCGGCCAGTTCGCGGACAGTGCCGGCGGCCGCCGTCTTGCCCTGGTGCTCGAGGAAGCGATCAAGCGCGGGAAACGCGCCCGGACCGAGCGAGTGAAGATACCAGGCGTCTAGGGGAATGCCCTGGCCGGTCATTTCGAGGGAATGGTCGACATTGTAGTTGGCGATCGTTGCTGCGAAATTGATGAAACAGCCGGCATAAAGCGTCAGGGATAACGTCAGAAGATTGGCGGACAGCAGCCATTCGTTGGATTTTCTAAGCGCGATGCGGGCAATGATCAGGGCAAGGCCTGCTGCCACCAGCCCCATCCAGACAAAGGCGGCGACGCGCCAGTAGGTCAATGCATAGATGCCGATATAGAGGTCGAGCCGCAGGATCGACGAGATGACCAGCATGATGTTCTGCGCCACCCAGACATAGACCAGCCGGCGGATCAGCGGATCGGCCGAGGTTTCGCTGCCGGGTCGCAGCGCTGCCAGCACGAAGCCGGCGGCAAGCAGTGCCGTGACGATCAAGGGATAGGCGCCACGATGCGCGTAGGAGGCGTAGCTCAGCCCATCGGGAAGCGCTGCCCCGCCCCACAGATAGGCGGCGTCGAGCGCCGTCTGCAGCGCAAACAGGATGTTGAAGACGATCAGGGCGCGCAGGATGGCGGCCTTGCCGAACAGGATGTCTTCGATGGTGGTGGCGGTTTTGCCGGCTTGAGCGCTGACCGCCGGCAACGCGCGCGGGATGCGGCGAACCAGGCGCGGTCGCAGAAAAGCCCAGACAGCGGCGAGCACGAACAGCCAGAAGGCAATCCGCGCCAGCTGGATAAGATCGAGCAGCCTCACGAGATCGATCAGCGACAGCCAATAGTCGATGACCGGATTGGCGGCACCGAACAGCGCCAGGAAGACCGCGCCCAGCGTCAGCGGCATCACCCAGACGGCGATCGCCGCCAGCCGGATGCGACGCCCACCGAACCGCCGCGCCGTCCTGCGCCAGCGGATGAAATCAATGACGAAGCGGAACGGCGCCGCCAGCCCGAACAGCACGATCTGCCCGGCAATGCGGGCGATGCTGTGCCGCAGCCGGCCGCTCAACGAAAGCGCGAAGACGGTCAGCGCCGCCAGCGCGATCGAGACCGACAGGGTGCTGACGTTTTCAGCCAGCGGCAGCAGCGGGACAAGCAAGGCGATGGGCTTGAGCCAGACCCGGCCGTCGTTGAAGGCGGCCGGGTGCACAGCGACGACCGCCGCGGCAATCAGCAGGGCGAACAGGAAAACCGTGATCCCGGCGGGCTGGCCATAGAACAGAAAATCCGCGAGCGCTGCCAGCAGGATGGCGACACCGAAACGGCTGCAATAGCTCGGCGCGGCGGAGAACAACGCTGTCATGACCTGGCTTTCCTGATGGCTTCCAGCCGAACCGTTGGCGGGCTTCTGCGGACAAAGGGAATGAGGGTTGCGACGGGACACGCGCGCGGCGGATCGGCCAGCCACCAGCCCTCGCTACGCAGTCGGTGAGGCAGGGACCAACGGGGCTTTGCTCGCTTGTGCATGCCGCTTGTCTCGCAAGCGGGCGGGGAAACGGCAGGGCGGATCCGAGGAGGTTTTCCGCAGGCCCGTGCAGTTTTCGTGCAGGGGTAAACGCTGCCAATCTCCCCCCTCGAGGGGGGAGATTGGCAGCTTCATGCCCGAGCTTGCCTCACCCGCCCACAAGCGGCATAGATCAGCCATGGAAACCTACCGTCCGCGCCGCTCCGTGCTCTACATCCCGGCCTCCAGCGACAAGGCCTTGGCCAAGATCGCGCAGCTTGCCTGCGATGCCATCATCATCGACCTGGAAGACGCCGTCGCTCCGGCCGACAAGATCGCCGCCCGCGAAAAACTGGCCGGCATTTTCGCCGGCCATTCCGAGAGACGCTGCGAGATGATCGTGCGCATCAATGCGATATCAGGCGAATGGGGCGCCGACGACCTGCTGGCTGCCGCAAGCTGCGAACCCGACGGCATCCTTCTGCCCAAGGTCGACACGCCGCGCGACCTGCTCGAGGCCGGCGACGTGCTTGACGACAATTTTACCCCCGACAGCGTGAAACTATGGGCGATGATCGAGACGCCCAAGGCGCTGCTCAACATCGGCGCCATCGCCGAACTTGGCCGCGATCCGGCCTCGCGGCTCAATTGTTTCGTTGCCGGAACGAATGATCTGGTCAAGGAGACCGGCATTCTGGCGACGCCTGATAGGCGCTACCTCGTGCCATGGCTGATGCAGATGGTGCTGGCCGCACGCGCCGGCGGCATCGACATGCTCGACGGCGTCTCCAACGATTTTCGCGACCTCGACGCCTTCGCCCATGAATGCGCGGAAGCCGCGGCCATGGGGTTCGACGGCAAGAGCCTCATCCACCCGGCCCAGATCGAAGCCGCGAACCGCGCCTTCGTGCCGTCCACGGAAGCGGTGGCCGAGGCACGCTCGGTGAAGGAAGCCTTCGCGCTCGCCGAGAATGCCGGCAAGGGTGTGATCGCGCTGAACGGCAGGATGGTCGAACGGCTGCACCTGGCGCAGGCCGAAAAACTGCTGGCGAAGGCAGCCGCCATCGGGTCATAAATGCTCGATGGATGCGAGTGGGCTACAGCTACTCACGACAGGAATTGAACAATGAAACTCTACCGCTTTCTGTCCGCTCCGGACGATGCCAGCTTCTGCCACAAGGTGACAGCGGCGCTGAACAAGGGCTGGCATCTGTTCGGCTCGCCGACCTATGCCTACGACAAGAAGGCCAAAGCGATGCGTTGCGGCCAGGCCGTGGTCAAGGATATCGACGGTCAGGAATACGGGCCCGATACCAAGCTGAGTGACTGGTAGATTTGAAAAGCTCCGACGCAGCGTGTGTTGAGATTCAGGTCAGGCCGAGTCGAAAATGGTGGTTTCCGAGAACCGGAGCGGAGCGTACTTTTGGGTACGTGAGCACAGTTCTACCGCGACGCGGTAGAGCGGGGAAGCGCAGGAAGCCATCATTTGCAGGCCGGCATCACCTGAATATCAGCGCACCCTACTCCGCCGCCTCTTCGATCTTCTCCATATCTTCGTCCGACAGGCCGAAATGGTGGCCGATCTCGTGGATCAGCACGTGGGTGACGATGTCGCCCAGCGTCTCTTCGTTCTCGGACCAGTAATCGAGGATGGCGCGGCGGTAGAGCGTGATGCGGTTCGGGCCTTCGCCGGTCTGCGGGTTCCAGCGCTCGGCGATGCCGCGTCCCTCGAACAGGCCGAGCAGGTCGAATGGCGTTTCCAGCGACAGATCGTCCATGATTTCGTCGGTCGGGAACTCGGCGATCTGGATGACGATCTCGCCGGTCAGTTTGCGAAAATCCTCCGGCAGATGGGCGTACGCCTCCAGCGCCAGGAACTCCATTTCGTCCATCGAGGGCGAGAGTTCGTCGTGCCAGGTGCGGGTCTTGTAGATGCGGGCCATGCTTTGTCCTTTGATCCCGGCATATAGGCTTTCGCACCGGAATCGGCAAATGAACGGGCCGATGCGCCTGCGCCATCCCTGCAGAGAGGAATAAATTCCCCATGACTCTGCTTGACTCTTGGGATGCGCTCTGGAATCTATAGGAACATAACAGGAACAATTGTGAGTGGAAGCTGACCGTCATGGCGATGACCGCCGTGGCGCGGGAGACTGTTTTTGCCCTGCGCCGCCAGATCGCGAAAATCGAGGGAACGCTGCCCGAGCGCTTGGCTGCGCCGGCAGCCGCACCCTTTGATGCTGACGTCAACACTGATCTCACAATCGTCCGGCGTGGCATTGCCGCGGCGTTGCCGGATGCGTTCCTGCCTATCGGCGTCGGGCGCCTCGACGCCGCCCTGAGCGGCGGGCTGCCGAAGGCCGCCCTGAGCGAAATCCATGGGCTTGAAACCCGCGATGCCGGGGCCGTCGCCGGCTTCGCTTTGTCGCTCACCAGCCTGATCCTCAAGCAAACGCCGGGGCTGCCGGTGCTGTGGATCGGCACATCGGAGATTTTTCGCGAGGCCGGCTTTCCCTATGCCAGGGGGCTTCACGCCTCGTTCGGCATCGAGCCGGAGCAATTGCTGTTTTCCGAGGCGCCAAGGCTCGTCGATGCACTGTGGGTCGCCGAGGAGGCGGCCCGGATGACGGCGCTCGCCGCCGTCATCCTGGAAATCCGCGGCAATCCGCAGCGGCTTGACCTGACCGCGACACGCCGGCTGCATGCAAGGGCGCAAGCGGCCGGCCGGCCGGTGTTCCTGCTGCGGCAGGCGGCTGGGCCCGAACCGACGGCGGCACCCGTCCGCCTCATCGTCGCCTCGGCGCCGGCGGTGCCGCGCGACACCATCGCCGGGCCGCTGGCCGGCTCGATCGGCCGCCCGGCCTTCACCCTCACCATCGGCAAGAGCCGCACGGCCCTGCCTGGACAATTCACACTGGAGTGGAACCCCGATGAACGCGCATTCGACGAAAGAGCGGGCGAGGCAAGAGACCGGGCAAAGAATCCTGTCCCTGTGGTTTCCCTATCTGGCGGCGGAAAGGATCCTGCGCCAGCGTCTGGGGCGGTCCTGGCGTTCCCGGTCGTCGGATCACCCATCTCACCCGCCGCTCGTGATCAGCCATCGCGACCGCAACGCACAGCGCATCTCGGCCCTCGACGAGCGGGCTGAGGCGCTGCACCTGAAGCGCGACATGGGCATCGCCGATGCGCGCGCCATGCATCCGTCGATCGACGTCGTCGAGGCCGATCCGGAAGCCGATCGCCGCCTGCTCGAAGGCCTCGCCGACTGGTGCGACCGCTACACCCCGCTGGTGGCGCTGGACGGGGCAGACGGCCTGTTTCTCGACGTCACCGGCTGCACCCATCTGTTCGGCGGCGAGCGCGCCATGCTGGACGACATCCTGTCGCGCTTCTTCCATCAGGGTTTCGATGTCCGCGCCGGGCTTGCCGCGACGCCGGGTGCGGCCTGGGCGGCGGCACGCTTTTGCGGCGACCGCATCGTTGTGTCAGGCGAGGAGGAGGCGCTGCTGGCGCCCCTGCCGCTGGCCGCGCTGCGCATAGAACCTTCGACCCGCACCAGCCTGGAAAGTGTGGGCCTGCGCACGGCGGGCGCCGTCATGGCGGCACCGCGCGCGCCGCTCGCCCGCCGCTTCGGCGCCCTGCTGCTCCTGCGCCTCGACCAGGCGCTTGGCCGGCTCGACGAGGCGGTGTCGCCGCGCCTGCCCGTCGCGCCGCTTTCGGTCGAACGCCACCTCGCCGAACCCGTCACCCTGACCGAGGACATCGAACGGCTGGTGGGCATGCTGGCGGCGACCTTGAAGACCGACCTCGAGCGCCGCGGCGAGGGCGCCCGGACGCTGGCGCTGCTGCTCTTTCGCGTCGACGGCGCCGTCAGCCGCATCGCGCTCGGTACCTCGCGGCCGATGCGCGAACCCATGCTGATCCAGAAACTGTTCCATGAAAGGCTGGCCGCGCTCGAACAGGATATCGATGCCGGCTATGGTTTCGATCTGGTGCGGCTCTCGGTGTTGGCATCAGCCACCTTCGACATGCAGCAGGCCGATCTTGCCGGCGAGGTGACCGACGACGGCGCCGATATCGCGCTGTTCGCCGACCGCATCCGCGCCCGGCTCGGCGATGGCGCGGTTCTCCGGCCGGTCGCGGTCGAAAGCCATCTGCCGGAGCGTGCCGTCGCCACCATCCCCTTCACCGACGCGCCGTGCCGGACCACGCCGCCGAAGAAGCCGGACAGGCTGCAGGCACCAAAAACCATATTTCCGCCGGAACGACCGATCCGGCTGTTCCGCTCGCCCGAACCCATCGATGTGCCGGCCACCGAAATGCCGGAAGGACCGCCGCTGAACTTCCGCTGGCGGCGCGCGCTCTACCGGGTCAAGCGCGCCGAAGGGCCGGAACGCATCGCCGCCGAATGGTGGCGGGAAGCGCCAAGCGACGAGGCGGCATCGACGCGCGACTATTTCCGCATCGAGGATGCCGACGGCCGCCGCTACTGGCTCTACCGGCAAGGCCTCTACGGCGGCGCCTCGCAAGTCCCGCCGCGCTGGTTCCTGCATGGAGTCTTCGCATGAACGCGCTGACCGTCATTCCCTATGCCGAGTTCGGCATCCAGTCGAATTTCTCCTTCCTGCGCGGCGCCTCCAAGCCGGAGGAGATGGTGGTCGCGGCCAAGCTCCTGGGCTTCTCGGCGATCGGACTTGCCGACCGCAACACGGTGGCCGGCGTGGTGCGCGCCTGGCAGCAGGCCAAGGTCGAAAAACTCTCCTATCACCCCGGCTGCCGGCTGGTTTTTGACGACGGCACGCCGGACATCCTCGCCTATCCCCAGGACCGCAAGGGCTGGGGGCACCTCTGCCGCATGCTGACGCAAGCCAATCTGCGCGACGAGAACGAAAAAGGCGCCACCCTTCTCCAGCGCGGCGACCTGCTCGAATGGGGTGACCTGATGTCGCTGGCGGTCCTGCCCGGTCTGTCGACGGGGGCGCAAGACAGTCTTGCCTTGCTTGGTGAGCTCAAGGGCCGTTTCGGCAGGAACCTGCGGCTTGGCGTTTCGCCCGACTACGCCGGCAATGACCGTTTCCGCATCGAGCAGGCGGCAGCACTTGCCGAGAGCGCCGGCATTCCGCTGATGGCGACCAACGACGTTCTTTATCACACCGCCGAACGACGCCCGTTGCAGGACGTGCTGACCGCGATCCGCCTCAACACGCCCGTTGCCGAGGTCGGGCTGCAACTCTCCGCCAATGCCGAGCGCCATCTGAAGCCGCCGATGGAGATGGGCCGCCTGTTCCGCCGGCATCCGCAGGCGCTGGCCGAGACGCTGCGGTTTGCGAAAGAGCTGACTTTTTCGCTTGGCGACCTCCAGTACAATTACCCCGACGAGCCGACGGAATCGGGTCTTGGTCCACAGGCTGAGCTGGCGCGACTGGCGCGGGAGGGAGCGGCGAACCGCTATCCGGCTGGTGTGCCGGATTCCGTGACCAAGCGCATCGAGGAAGAGCTCGCTTTGATCGAACGCCTCAACTATGCCCGCTATTTCCTGACTGTCTACGACATCGTCAAGTTCGCGCGCAGCAAGGATATTCTCTGCCAGGGACGTGGATCAGCCGCCAATTCGGTCGTCTGCTTCTGCATCGGCATCACCGAAGTGGGGCCGGAAAAAATCGATTCGCTCTTCGAGCGCTTCATTTCCGAGGAGAGAAACGAGCCGCCGGATATCGACGTCGATTTCGAGCACGAAAAGCGCGAAACTGTAATCCAGTACATCTACGAGAAATACAGCGGCAAGCGCACGGCACTTGCCGCCGCCGTCATCAGCTATCGCGGCCGGTCGGCGCTGCGCGAAGTGTCGAAGGCGATGGGCCTGTCCGAGGATGTCAGGGCATCGCTTTCCGGCTCGATCTGGGGTTGGTCGACATCGGAGCTTGGCGAGAAGGAAGCCCGCGCCGGCGGCCTCGACCGCACCGACCCGGTGTCGAGGCACGTGATGGAGCGTGCCAATGAGATCATGGGCTTCCCCCGCCATCTCTCCCAGCATGTCGGCGGCTTCGTCATCACCAGGGACCGGCTCGACGAGATTGTGCCTATCGTCAAGACGGCGATGGACGAGCGCAAGATGGTCGAATGGGACAAGGACGATCTCGACGCGGTGAAGATCTTGAAAGTCGACGTGCTGGCGCTCGGCATGCTGACCTGCCTGCAACGCGCCTTCACCTTGCTCACGGATCACTATCCTAATGCGCGGGATGAGTATGGGCAGCCCTATGTGTTGGCCACCCTGCCGCCGGAGGACAGGCAGGTCTACAAGATGATCTGCCGCGCCGACACGCTCGGCGTCTTCCAGATCGAATCGCGGGCCCAGATGTCGATGCTGCCGCGTCTCAAGCCAGACAATTTTTACGATCTCGTCATCGAGGTGGCGATCGTTCGGCCGGGCCCGATCCAGGGCGACATGGTTCATCCCTATCTGCGCCGCCGGCAAGGCAAGGAACAGGCCGAGTATCAAAAGCCGGAGCTGGAAGCGATCCTCAAGAAGACGCTTGGCGTACCGCTGTTCCAGGAACAGGCGATGAATATCGCCATCGTCGCCGGCGGTTTCAAACCGGGCGAAGCCGATGAACTGCGCCGCGCCATGGCCACCTTCAAGCGCACCGGCACCATCGGCAATTACCGCGACCGTATGATCAATGGCATGGTCGGCAAGGGCTACACGAAGGACTTCGCCGAGCGCTGCTTCAAGCAGATCGAGGGCTTTGGCGAATACGGCTTTCCCGAAAGCCATGCTGCTTCCTTCGCCCTGCTCGTCTATGCCTCCTGCTGGTTCAAGACCTTCTATCCCGACGTGTTCTGCGCCGCGATCCTGAATTCGCAGCCGATGGGGTTTTACCAGCCGGCCCAACTCGTGCGCGACGCAAGCGACCATGGCGTCGACATCCGCGACGTCGACGTCAATTTTTCGGTGTGGGATTGTACGTTGGAAAAGGCGCCTTTCGATCCGGCCCGCATCCTGCCACGCCATGCCGAAATGCGCGGCGTCATCGAGACGAAGCATGCCGTCCGGCTCGGCTTCAGGCAGATCAAGGGCCTGTCGAAGGAGCGCATGGAGGCTTTCGTCGAGCGGCGCGGCTCAGGCTATGTATCCGTCAGGGATGTCTGGCTGCGCTCCGGCCTCGATGTCGGCGAGATCGAAAAACTGGCGCAGGCCGATGCCTTCCGCTCGCTCGGTCTTGACCGTCGCGAAGCCCTGTGGGCGGTGCGCGCGCTCGACGGCAAGAGCGCCGCCGAAAGGCTGCCGCTGTTCGACCAGCCGGCGCTTCGCCTGCGCGAGCTGGAACCGGAGACGAGGCTGCCGAAAATGCCGCTCGGCGAGCATGTCATCCACGATTACCGCGCGCTCGGCCTGTCGCTGAAGGCGCATCCGGTCGCCTTCCTGCGCGAGCGGCTCGACCGCGCCGGCGTCATCCCGAATGCGAATCTTCCTTCCGTGCGCGACGGCAGGCGCGTCTCGGTCGCCGGCCTCGTGCTGGTGCGGCAGCGCCCCGGCAAGGGCAATGCGATCTTCCTGACGCTGGAGGACGACAAGGCGGTGGCCAACATCATCTTCTGGCAAAGAACCTTCGACCATTACCGGCCCATCGTCATGGGCGCCCGGTTCGTCAAGGTCACCGGGAAATTGCAGTCGGAATCGGATGTGGTCCACATCGTTGCCGAGAGGATCGAGGATCTGACGCCCTGGCTGACCGTGCTCCTGGAGAAGGTCAGCGAGGCCGCACCAGCGGTTCCTCCGAGAGACCTCGCCAAGGACGGTTCGGATCGCTCCAGCCCCGCCAAACAAAGCGCGCCGATCCGGCAGGATCTCGCAACGCTGTCGGAAGAAGCGGAACAGGTCATGCCCAAGGGGCGGAATTTTCAGTAGGCAAGGCCATGCCAAGAACGGAACGAAAGCGGACGTCGGCGATCCTTCGCGCCCCCTCTGTCCTGCCGGCCTATTGGGTACAAGAAACGTGCCCCTCAGCCCGGCCCACCCAAACGTGGCGGTGGCGGGGCCAGCACATCCTCCACCGAAAGCGTCCGCGCCTCGGAAGGCAGCATGATCGGGATGCCGTCACGCACCGGATAGGCAATCTTGGCGACCCTGGAAATCAGTTCGCCGCGCTCCGGATCCCAGGCCAGCGGCCCCTTGGTCAGTGGGCAGGCCAAGAGTTCCAGCAGCTTGGGGTCGACCTTCTTCCCGTCACGTCCGTCCGCCATCGCGCCCTCTTACTGCAAACTCGACCCAAAATCCTCATTCTCGCGCGCCAGCGCCATTTCGGTGATGGCGATCAGCGTCTCGGCCCGGGTCTTCAAATCCGCCGCTTCGAGCAGCGCCTGTTTCTCGGCTGGCCCGTAGGGCGCCATCATCGACAACGCATTGACCAGCATGGCATTTTCGGCCCGGCTGACGCTTTCCCAGTCGGCCTCGAGGTCGTTGGCCTGCAGATAGGCGCGAAATGCCTTGAGCAGCGATGGCCGGTCGATCTCGTTGCCCGCCTGGTCCTCATCGAGATCGGCAAGGAAAGGCGAGGGCTTGCACTGGCGAAACGGCGTCTTGACCGTCAATTCATGGGCGATGCGGAACCGGCACACGCCCTGCAGCGAAATCAGGTAACGGCCGTCGCCGCTCTCGGAAAAGGCGATGATGCGCCCGGTGCAACCGACATTGCAGAGTTCCGGCTCGCCGTCGTCGCGCAAGGCGCCGTCGAGACTGGGCTGGATGACGCCGATGAGCCGCGAGCCGGCGATCGCCTCGTCCACCATCTGCAGATAGCGCGGCTCGAAGATGTTGAGCGGCATGCGGCCTCCCGGCAGCAAAAGCGCCCCCTCGAGCGGAAAGATAGGGATCGTCGACGGCAAATCCTTGGCGAGCCGGTAATGCGCGTTTCCCGCTTGCACCTCGTTCCTCCGATCGCGCCATCAAGAAGCGCGTGAGTTCTTGGCCCTAATCTGGCGCAATCATCGCCGACGCCAAGCCCGTGCGGCAAAACAACCGGCAGCCGGCTCAGGAAAACAGCAGCGCCGACAATTTGCGGCGCGCGGCCAGCGTCGCCTCGTCGGTCATGCCCCAGGCCTCGAACAGCTGCAGCAATTGCGTCCTGGCGCCATCCTCGTTCCAGGCCCGGTCGGCCTTGATGATGGCCAGCAGATTGTCGGCTGCGGCCGTACGGTCGCCGTTGGCGTTCTGGATCATGGCCAGATCGAAACGCGCCTGGTGATCTCCGGGATTTTCCGCAAGGCGCCGCTCGAATTCGGCTGGATTGCCGAGAGCCGCCGCCTGCGCCGCAACCGCCATCCTGGCGCGCAGGGCTGCCAGTGGCGGCGCATCCTTCTTGGCCTCCGGGGCTGTTGCCAAAAGCGCCTCGGCGCCTTCCGTGTCGCCGGCCTCGAACAGCAGCTCTCCCAGTCCGGCGATCGCCTCGATCGTCTCCGGCGCCTGCGCCAGGATGGCGTCATAAATGTCGGCCGCGGTCTGCATGTCGCCGGCGTCGCGCGCTTCGGTGGCCGCTGCCAGAGCTTCGGCCACCGGCGGCGCGCCATTGCCCTTGCCGCCGACCTTGGTGATGAATTCGTTGATCTGGCTCTCCGGGATGGCGCCCATGAAGCCATCGACCGGCTGGCCGTCCTTGAAGGCGATGACCGCCGGGATCGACTGGATGCCGAGCTGGCCGGCGATCGACGGATGGTCGTCGATGTTCATCTTGACCAGCTTGACCCTGCCGCCGGCGGCCTTGACCGCCTTCTCCAGCTGCGGCGTCAGTTGCTTGCAAGGTCCGCACCAGGGCGCCCAGAAATCGACCAGCACCGGCTGACGGCGCGATTCCTGGATGACATCGGCGGCAAAGGCAGCCGTCGTCGTGTCCTTGATCACATCGGCGGGAGCGGCGGGCGTATCGCCAAGCGCGACTTTCGCCGGCGCCGGCGCGGTTCCACCATACTGCACCGAGGTGGTGTACTGGCCGCCATTGCCGCCAAAGGGGCCGCCGAACGGATTGTTGTGGCTCATCTCTTTACCCTTCCGTGGCGCCGCCGGCCGGCAGCCAGGCGCCCTATGCTTCAGACCATCGGTTTTAAGCCATCCATGTGGCGATCACGCGGAGACTTTCAAGATAGCAGCATCGTGCCCGGTTGCCTCGACGAATCTGATCAGGTCGGTCGCTGCGATCGATGTCGTCGCCTCATTGGTCAGCGGATGCCCATTGATCACCGCATGCTCCATCAAATCCTTGTCGAGCACGAGCTTGACCCTGTTTGCCGTGTCGTTGATGATGCCAAAGACCGTGACGGCGCCCGGCGTGACGCCGAGCAGCTCCATCAGCATCTCCGGTTTGCCGAAAGAAACCCGGCTGGCGGCGCCGATCACCTGGTGGATCTGCTTCAGGTCGACGACCGCGTCCTCGCCGACGGTGACCAGGAAGAAATTGTCCTTCTTGTCCTTCAGGAACAGGTTTTTCGTGTGCCCGCCGGCGATCTCGCCGCGCAGCGCCTGCGAATCGGCGACGGTATAGAGCGGTGGATGGCGCTTGGTCGAGGCAGCAATGCCCAGCTCGGCAAGAAAGGCAAAAAGTTCGGCTTCGGTCTTCGGCATCGGTTTCGTCTTCGTCCCGTTTGTGAGCCCATGCCGTTTACGGCCAATGGGGCGGCCGACACAAGACCGTCATGCGACATCACGGTGAGCGGCACCCGCCCTTTGCGGTGGCGCCCCCGCCGCGTGCCACTCGCGCGCCCGCCGGCGGCTTGCCGGCCTCGCTTGCCGGGTCGTAAAAAAGCCTGCGATTTCCCTGTTGCAATCGCCGCGCTCTTCAGCCATATAGGCCCGGCTTGCGGCCAAGACGCCGTGCGAGCGGGTGTAGCTCAGGGGTAGAGCACAACCTTGCCAAGGTTGGGGTCGAGCGTTCGAATCGCTTCACCCGCTCCAATTTCCTCTAAGGAAATCAAGCATCGAAAAGCCGCGGTCCGCCGCGGCTTTTTCGTTTTTGGACATTGTCGAACTGGGAGCTTGGGCCGAACTGCGCTTCGTCCATCCGCCTCTCATGTCACATAAAATTACAGCCAGGAACGCTTCCCGCCTCGCCTCGTTAGCCCTCCATCACCTAACGATGGAGAAAAACCAATGCAGGATATTTCCGGTAAGCGCGTCGCTATCCTTGCGACAAACGGGTTCGAACAATCCGAGCTTGAAGTTCCGCTCAAAAAATTACGCGAGGCGGGCGCCGAGGTCGATGTCGTGTCGCTCGCAAGCGGCAAGATCAAAGGCTGGGACCTCAAGGACTGGGGTCGGGAGATTCCTGTCGACAAGACGTTGGATGAGGCGCGGGCGGACGACTATGACGCGATCGTCCTGCCCGGCGGGGTTATCAATCCGGATCTGCTGCGCGTCGAGCGAAAGGCCCTGGACTTCATCGAATCGTTCTGGTCGGCCAAGAAGGTCGTCGGCGCGATCTGCCATGCGCCCTGGCTTCTCGCCGAGACCGGCATCGTAAGGGGTCGCCGGGTCACGTCTTACAAATCGATCAAGACCGATGTGATCAACGCCGGCGGTCTGTGGGAGGACACCGAAGTCGTCACCGACCAGGGGCTCGTCAGCAGTCGCAATCCCGGCGATCTCGACGCGTTCTGCGACAAGCTCGCCGAGGAGATCAGGGAAGGGCGGCACGACAGAAGGGTTGCTGCCTAGCCGCCTGTCCGCCCAGACGATCGACCGCGCAAGCTTTTCACAGTCAGCCCTTCGCCCCATCCGCCTTCCGCAGCGATGCCTGATGCACCAGCGAGGTCCAGCTGTTGGTCGAGGCGAGGTGGCAATAGAGCAGGCCGAGCGCGCCTGATTTGCGCAGGTCGAGAAACGCCTCGTCGCTCAATTTGTTGAAGGCCGGCTCGTCGATCACCTGGAAGTCGGTGAGGTTGAGCACCTCGCCACCCTCCAGCGTCACCTTGCTCTGGCGCGGCGAAAACAGGCCGTGCGCATCGATCTTTTCGACCATCTCGCGGGTGGCTCGGAAGTCGATCTGGAACTGGTTGCAGAAGGCGAGCGCCTGTCTGGTCGCTTCGGTCGGCTCGTTGCCGGCGAAGAACGGCGCGATCTTGTCGTCGCGCAACGGCGCCAGCAGCTGGTCGACGACACGGTCGCTTGCCCGGTCGGCGCACAGCGTCAGCCGGCCGGCCGATGTCGGGTCTTCGGCCAGGATGAAGGGATAGCGGCGGACATAGGCGGGGATGTAGTGCGGCCCGGTCCATTTGCCGTCGGCATCGACGAACAGATTCTCGTTCTGGCGCACGCCGGTGATGATCACCGGCGACTTGGTCGGGCCGATGAAGACGATCGGGTAGGAGCGCATCGCCGCCGGCATCTCCGACGCGACCACCGGAATGGCGTGCGCCGAGCGGGCGAAGCCGAAGTCACTGCGCGCTGTCAGGCCAAGCGAGCCGTGCCGCGCCGGATTGAGCGCCTCGGGCCTCGAATAGAACAGCGGCAACGCATCGCTCGGCACGTCCGTCTTTGCATCCGCCATCATCCGTCTCCCGCACGCCCATCAGGCTGCCAATGGTCCCGAAGCCGGGATCTATGCTTTGTTTGCGCTGATCTTGGATCGAAAGGAATCCCGCGCAGGACAAAGTACTACAGCGTCTCTTGCGCGCATAAAAGGACAGGCGGTGCTGTATCTTTGGGATTTGCGGCGATCGATTGTCTTGGGGAACACGACCGCCGCCTGCCCGCCTCTGGACAGCTTGCGGCGAAGCGGCGACAGTGCCGCCGCTGGAGCAATTCCGGAAAAGTGTGCAGCGGTTTTCCCCTTGGCAATTGCGGAGAAACAAAAAGCTGGATCGGATCCGAACGCTGAACCGCTCCAGCGCACAGATTGAGGCAAACGGGATGGCGTCGGTGTCGGATTTCGAGCAGGGACAAACCTTCACCATCGAAGTCGGGGGCAAGCAGATCCCGCTCGAACTGAGCGCGGTCAAGCCCATCGCCGCCAGCCCGCGCCTGGGTGGCGGTTTCTCGCTGCTGTTTAGAGGCCCGCGCGACATCGCGCTGCCGCAGGCGACCTACCTTTTCACTGGCACAGGCGGCACCCACGAGATCTTCATCGTACCGGTCGCGGCCGACGCGACGGGGCGGCTCTACGAGGCGGTGTTTAATTGAGCTTAACGCAGCAGACTCATCGAAATCCATGCCGCTGCTGTGCAGAAATTTGCGAAAGGCTGGCGGGACAGCGCCCCCCCTCTGTCCTGCCATCGTCTCACGAACCTGCGCACCGCTGCCGAAGTAACCGATAGCGCCGCCTGCGGTAGGCCTCCAGTCGTCACAAACCGACCCTCCCGCGCCCCGGCGCACATTCCATCAAATCATAAACGCCCTTGTCCTCGACAACCACGAAACCCAGCGCGACATAAAGCCGTCTCGCCGGATTGTGCTTCTCGACGTGGATCGAGGCTGATTTGCCGGCTAACCATGCCTCGTCGATAAGGTCGCAGAGCAGTGCGGTGCCGTGGCCCTTGCGGCGATGATGCGGCAGGAAGGCAATGTCGATGATGCGGTGCTGGCTTGGCCAGCGCTCGATGTAGAGCCGGCCGATGTCTTCGCTACCGCGTTCCACCACCAGCCAGTCGGCCTCGGGATAGTGCTTTCTGTAGTGCGCGTGCTGCGCCTGGAACTGCATGCCGAGGAATTCGGCCTTCTGCGCGTCGCTCCACGACGTCACCGCGAGTTCTTCCATGCGCGTCGAGGCGTAGAGCCGCGACAGGAACGGCAAATCCGCCTCTGTCGCAGGGCGGAAGCCGAGCCCGGCCTTGTCAGACCGGGACCAGGCCGGACGTGCCTGTTTCGTTTCTGCCACGCGACCGGAAATCAACCGTCAGACCGGGGGCGTCAGGTCGCGCACGACGACGATCTGCTTGAGATTGTTGTCGGTCAGCGACGTCCAGTTATACTCCCATTCGGAACTGTCGATGCCCATCTGGTTGATCGTCCACAGGCCGTTGGTGCCGTCCGGCATGCGCGCCAGGCTGAACAGAGCAAGCCGGCCATCGGCATTGTAGTTGAGCGTCAGGCGCGTCGAGCGAAGGGATGCGCCGAAATCGCGCCATCCCGACCAGTTCTGGGTGTAGGCATCCCATTGCGCGTTGAATTGGAGGAAATGCTGGTCGGCGGCGACCAGCACGATATCGCCGTCGCCCTGGATGCCGGCGGCAAGCGCCAGGTTGGACGCCCTGGAGTAGCCAGGTGTCGCCCACTGCGTCCACGTATCCGATCCGGCGGGCATCTGGCGCGTATGCAGCACCTGGCCGCTCTGGGTCAGGGCGAACAGATTGGTGGCGCCGAGCGGGCCGATCACCGGCGCCATCTCGATGAAGCCGCCTGTCTGGGTCGTGTCGATCTGCACCCAACCCGTCCAGTCGGCGGCCTTCAAGGCCCGCGCCTTCGCCTGCTGGCAGCGATAGAGATGCAGGTTCGAATTGATGCCGAACAGCGCGATGCGGCCGTCACCCTGGCGTATCGCCGAAACCGTCACCAGCCCGCCGGGGATCTGGATCCAGTCGCTCCACGGTTTGGCCGGCGGCGCCGGCACCTCGACGGTGACGACGATCGGCGTCGTCGTGCCCGGTGGCGTGATGGTTTTCTGCACCTGCACGATCTGGTCCGGATTCTGGTAGATCCACCAGATGCGGCCCTGATTGTCGGTGACGAAGACTTCGATGCGGCCATCGGCGTCGCGCGCCATCGAAAGCTTCTGGTAGCTGGTGGCGCCGGGCGGCGTGCCGATGCTCATCGGCGCGGTCCATTTCTCGACCGGGCCGATCTGATTGGCGTCCTCGGTGATGAAGGACAGGTTGGTGGTTCCCGATGGCTGCGCGACCACCGCGACGCGGCCGTCCCTGGTCAGCCCCGCCGTCATGATCACCCAGGCGCCGGGCGCGATGAACGACCAGGCCGAAGGCCATGGCCCGTTCGGCGAAAGCTGCGCCTTCTGGATCAACTGCCCCTTGGCGGAATCGATGCCCACCACCATCAGCCGAGACAGTTCGAAGAACGAAGCGCCGGCCGGCTTGTGCTGGTAAATGGGTGGGGGGCTGGACGGCGTCGGGCGGGCCCTGGCCCTGGAGGGCGCTTTCCGCGCCGGCGTCTTCGCCGCGGGGGCCTTCGACTTCGGTTCTGCGTTCTTGGCCATCGTACGATCCTGCCCTTTGGTTCGGAATTCAGCTTCTTGGCGGGAAGACGCCTTGCAGTGCGATGCAGAAATAGCAGGTGAGATAGGGCTGCATATTGTTGTGCGGCTGGTCGCCGCCGGCGGGAGCGAGCATTTGATCACTCATCGGAACCAACGCCGGCTGCGGACTGCCGGCGACATAGGCGAATGCGTTCACCGATCTGCCAAGCGACCGGGCCGGCGACGGAGCCCCCTGATCGGCGGGTATATTCGCCGCCATCATGCCATGCGAATGCATGGGAATTTCAGATTCGAGCAACGTCACCGTCTCCGAACCACCGGTTTCGCCGAGATCGTGCAGCGAAAGGCCGGGGCCATGGCCTGGATGCATCGGCGTCCGGCCCTGGAGGTCGGGCAGCGCAAAATTGGACTTGCCGTCGCCGCCATAGGTCGTGCCGAGCAGCGAAAATAGCGCCGTGTTCTGCGACAGCGGTAATAGCTGGCCGTCGCACCAGGCCCAGCCCTTGGGTGCGAAATTGAACGGAAAGATGCGGATTTCGGCGACGAACGGGTCGGCCATGGCGGTCCCTCTTTAAGTCTGCGACGGAAAGATTCCGAACAGCGAGATGATGAAATCGACGCAGAGATAGGGCTGGAAGTTGCTGTGCGGCTGGCTGCCGCCTATGGAATTGACGGCCACCGCACTCATTGGAATCGTGGGCGGCTGGTCTTTATACAGCAGGATCGCGCCGCTCATCTGGTCGAGCACATTACCTTGCGGATTGGAGCCGGTTCCCGTGTTGCCCGACGCGAGCATCGGGTGGCTGTGTGAAGGGATTTGGCTGATCGTCAGCGTGAGCTCTTCTACACCGCCGGTCTCGGCAAGGATGAAACCGTTGCCCTGATGGATCGGAAGGCGGCCGCGCAGGTCGGGCAGCGCGAATGTGCTCTGGCCATCGCCGCCATAGGTGGTACCGATCAGTTGGAAAAGCGTCTCGTTCTCGGAGATAGGCAGCAGCTGCCCTTCGCAGAACATCCAGCCTGCCGGCGCAAAATTTCCGGCAAACATACGGATCTCACCAACATAAGGCTGTGCCATGATCGCGTTTCCTCAGGTCGGCGACGGGAAAATGCCCTGCAGGGCGATGCAGAAGCTGAGTGTCAGGAAAGGCTGCATGTTGAGATGCGCCTGACTGCCGCCCTGATTTGCAATGGTTCCGGGATTGATGGATGTCAGCTGTGCGGGCTGGGTATAGGCATTGTTCACAGCCCCCAGAAACGCGTTGCCCGGAATCGGAACCGCGCCATTTGTATTCGTAGCCATTCCGAGATGCGTGTGTGTGGGTAGCTCCGAAATGGACAGCGTGTGCGCCTGTTCGCCACCCCGCTCACCGAGCGTATGGCCGCTGCCGACATGGATCGGCATGCGCCCCCGGTAGTCGGGCAAGGCGAAATTGACCCGGCCGTCGCCGCCAAACGTCGTTCCCAGCAACGAAAACAGCGCCTGATTCTGGTTTATGGGAAGGAGTTGCCCGTCGCACAACGCCCAGCCCTTGGGCGGGAAGACAAAGGACATGATCCTGATTTCCGAAAGAAACGGCTCAGCCACGCGTCCCCCCTCTATTTGAGCGCTGAGCCCACTATGGCATATTACATTAGCAAGTCACTACAAATCTTGGTGTGTGCCCGTATAAAATTCAGAATGCGCGACAATGTGTTCTTGTTGCCAAATTGTCTAAAGCTTTAATCTGCGCCGACTACCTATCAGAACTGGGTTGGTCAAAATATCAATATCCGCTAATATACCGGAATCTCCATCGGATACGGCTGTCGCATGAGAGACGGTGACGCCGCTCCTCGGCTGACGTAGTTCGCGATCGCTGTGAAATCGTACGGCGCGCCGGCAAACTATTCTCTCCATCGAATATGTCGACGTGTTGCCCTGGATGACCGAAGCCGAAGCCATGACTAGAACTGCGCGCCTCCGAAGAAACCGAAGCCGGCAGGCGTGTTTGGATCTCCAAAGGCAAAGACGTCTGGTGCATTGCTCCCGGTGACGACGTTCAAATTGGCAATGTAGGTCTGGATTGCCGTGAAGTCATATGGCGCGCCCGCATAATTGGGGCTGCCTATCAGGCCGACGCGCGAATTGCCTTCCTGTTCGATTGTAATGCCGGCGGCGATGGCAAAGCCCGCATTGGCTCCGATATCGACGTGGTTGGCGAGTGCACCGGCGCCGCCGAGGGTGATGTTGGACTTGTTGTTGTCCGGGGTGCCGCTGTTGGTGGTGTTCGAACCGGTCTGCACATAGATGCCCGTAAACGAATTCACCTGATCGAGCGTGTCGATGATGTTGCCCTGGATCACCGCGGTCATTGTTCCGCCAGCGCCGTTTTTCACCTGCGTATAGATGCCACCAACCGTGCCGTGGATCTGGTTGTTGGTGATGGTCGTGTTCGAATTGCCTGCGCCATCGTGGAACACCGCGATGCCAAAGCCCTGAGTCGAGCCGCTGCCGGCCACGTTTTGCGTGCCGATGGTGTTGCTGTTAATCGTGCCGACGAACGAGGCGCCGATGCCGGTACCCTTGGCGACCGCGATCACCGCGCCGTGCGATCCCGAGATCGTGTTGTTCGAGATGTTGTAGGTCAGGCTGACATTGTTGGCCGGGCCGCCGCCGCCGATGGTGAGGCCACCGCCGCCAGAAACAATGTTCTGGTTGGTGTTGTTCATCGTGTTGCCGGTCAACACAAGATCCGACGTCACCGTGCCCAGCAGGTTGAGCTGGACCATATCGCTCCTGGCGGATGTAACGGTCGAATTCTGGACGGTGGCGTTGAATGTGCCGCCGGTCGCCTGGAACACAATCGCGTCGTTTGACGCATTGCCCGCAGCCGCGTTGGTCGCGAATGTCGAGCCGGTGATGGTGAGCCGGTTAAGCGTCTGTGCGCCATCGTTGAAAACGTGGAACGCATCATACGCCGCACCGGTGAAGGTGGAGTTCGAAACCGATGCCGAACCGCTCAGGCCGGTGAAATAGACATTACCTTCGCCGATGCCGCCCACCGACGTTCCGACCGTGCCGTTGATGATCGTGTGGTCCAGCGTGAAGCCGGTGACGTTGGTTCCAGATATGCCGTAGTTCTGGAAATCGTTCATCTGCAGGCCGTTGAGCTGCACATCCTTCGTGTTGTTGAGGTAGATGCCGCTGCCTTGCGTCGTAGAGCCATCGGCGCCGGTCTTGTTGGCGATTACGCCGCCGCCGGTCGCGCCGACGTTGGCGCCATTTCCCGTCACATGCAGGCCGCCATTGCCGGCGGCGGTGCCGGTGTTGCTGAGGATGATGCCGTTGGCGCTGCCGCCATTCGATGTGATGTCGCGGAAGGTAACGTTGCCCGAGCCGATCTGGGTGTTGCTGATATTGAGCGCGGTGCCGTTGCCGCTGCTAATATGGTTGCCGGTGCCCGTCACGCTGACCGTGCCGCCGCCGGTGGCCCTGAAGCCAGCGCCGCCCGTGGTGTCGATGGTGAGATTGCCGCCGGTGAAGTTGAAGGTGCCGGTGCTGGTGCCGCTGAGGCTGATGCCGATGCCAGAGGTGGTGTCGATGTTGAGCACGCCCTGGAAGGCGATGGTGCCGCCGGTCTGGTCGATGATGTCGATGGCGTTCGACGTGCCCGTGGTGAGATTATTGGTTGCACCCGAGAAGGTGAAGCTGCTGGAATTGTCGTCGAGGACGATGGCGCTGCCGCTTGCGCCGCTATGGGTCAGATTGCCCGACAGCGTGACCAGACCGACCGAGTGATCCTGGATGTTGACGGTGTTGAATCCAGCGCCGGCGCTGATCGTGCCGCCATAGCTGATCGTGGCCGTGCCGCCGGTGCCGGCGGTTCCCGAACCGTCGCCAACCAGGAAGGCCACCGCGCCCACGCCTGTCACGCCGCTCAGGGCGCCGGCGCCGAGGTTGACCGAGCCGGTGACGCTGGTCAGCTTCACATTGTTGAAGCCGCCGGTCGAAGTGGTCGAGGTGAAATTGATGCCGGCCGCGACGCCATTGAGGTTAACCGCCTGCGCGCCGGTGGAACTCACCGTGCCCGTCGTCACATTGACCGTGCCGCCATTGATGGCGCTGAAGCCGGTGGTGCTGTTGGTGACGATGCCGATGTTGGCGAAGCTGACAGTCGAAGCCGTGGCGTTGTTGTTGATCGAAACCGCGGTGCCGGTCAGCGTCGAGACCGTGCCGAGACCGACTGCGCCGGTGAAGCTGACCGTGTTGACCGCCGTCGCGCCAGAAACGCTGATGCCGCTCGCCGTGCCATTTGCCGCGACCGACCCGGCAAAGGCGAAGCTGCCGCCACTACGGCCTGTTATCGTGACCGCCGTGCCGCTCGATGTGTCGGGGACGCCGACAAAGCTCGCCGCATCGAAGGTGATGGCCGCGTTGCCGCCGGTGACCTTGATCCCGCCGCCGGCGCCGCCCGTGACATCGACATTGGTGCCGGTGATCGTGCCCTGGGGGCCGGATGCACCGCCGAAGGCGATGCCGGTGCCGGTCGTGTTCGTGGTGATGTTGAGGTTGCTGAGCGTCGTCGTGCCGGTCGCGTTGCGGATGTCGAAGGCGATGCCGGTGGCGCCTGTGCTGCTGACGTTGCTGATGGTGGTGTTGGCCGCGTTGACGATGACGTCGCTGGCATTGCTGGAGAACGTCACATGGTCGATCGTCGTGTTGGCCGACGGCGTGATCTCGACACCGGCGGTCAGGAAATTCTTGATCGTCATGTTGCTGATGATGGTGCCCGTCGTCGTACCACCGCTATTGTCCTTGATACCGCGCGCCGCACCCGTCGGGCTGCCGTCGAGAATGAAGCCATCGATGATGTTACCGCTGGTGCCGAGCGTGATGGCGTTGCTGCCATTGCCGGTCGTCAGCGTCGCCGCGCCGTCCGGCGTCTGGTCGATGATCGAGATGCTGTTGCTGGAAAGCTGAATGGTGGACGGCACCGCCAGCGCCAGATTGATGGCGCCATTGCCGAAGCCACGCACCTGCTCGCCGGCGCCAAGCACCAGTGTGTTGTCGGCATTGGTGCCCGCCGCGCTGATAACGCCGCCATTGTTGACAAGGACGAGGATGTCGCTGGCGACGGACGCCGCTTCGGCCGTCGAAAGCGTCGCCAGATTGCTCTGGTCGCGGCCGGTGCCGTCGCCGCTGGGGCTGGCGCCGACGAAATAGATCTTGCCGACGCCGAAGCCGAGGCCCGGGCTGGTCGTGAGGTTCACATCCTGGAAATTGTAGGTGCCGGCGACCGGCGCGCTGGCCGCATCGATGCCGACATTGGCGCCGAGGGTCGAATTCTTGTCGGTCACCGATTCGCCGTCGCCATAAGTGAAGGCGAGATTGGTCGTGCTGCCGAGGAACACGCCGGTGTTGACGCCGGCAATGCTCGAGATGGCGCCGCCGGCTGCGGCATCGCCGAGGCGCACCACCTGGCCGCCAATGGCGCCGCGCAGGTCGACGCCGATCGAGGCGCCGGCGGCGGACGCGTTGGTGACGTCAAAGTCATTGGCCGTCACCGCCGCGTTGATCGTCGAGCCGTTGAGGTCGAAGGCGACGCCCGTCGTGCTGTTCAGGCCAATGTCGAGGTTGGCGAAGCTCAGCGCCGCACCCAGCGTGCCGCCGACGTCAACGCCGAACGTGGTGATGCCTTGCAGGTCGACCGTGCCCAGCGCGATGGCCCCGCCGCCAGACGAGGCAACGTTGTTCAACCCTATGCCGACGGATGCGCCATTGACCGATACGGAGCTCAGGTTGATGCCGCCCGCACCGACGGTCACGCCGGACAAGTCCAGTGCGGACCCAACGCTCGTGGTGATCGCATTGGACGCGCCGGTGACCGTGACCGTCGCGCCGCCGCTGGCGGCGATGCCAGGGCCGGAGGTCGTGTTGATCACCAGCCCGCCGCCGGTGAAGTCGATCGCCGCGCCAGCGTTGTTGGCCAGATTGACAGCCGCAAAGCCGCCGGTGGAAAGCGTCTTGGCGCCGCTGAAGGTGAACGTGCCGCCGCCATTGTTGCGGACATCGATGCCGTTGTCGAAGCCGCCGCCGGTCGCGCTGAGGTTGCCGGACAGCGTGACACTACCGCCGGTGACGCCGGAAATGTCGACGATCTTGCCCGTCGTCGTCTTGGTGAGCGAAGCGGCGATGTTCAAGGTCGCGGCGCCGCCGACAAGCTGGACGGCGGAGCCGGTCGGATCGTCGGTCGCACCGATCGAGCCGCCATTGATGTTTATCGTGCCGGACGAGCTGTCGACGCGCACGCCCGCGCCGCCCGTATTGTCTATCGTCACCGTGCCGATAGTGACCGGGCCGGTCACGCCGTTGACGACATAGATGCCGTTGGCGCTTGCCGAACTGACGACCACGCTGTTGAAATTGACCGCTGACGACGTGCTGTTCTGAACCACCAGCGCATTGTTGCTTGTGCCGGCGACGGAAAGCGCGCCGCCGTTGAAGTTGCCGCCCGAGACCGTCGCGAGTTGTACGCCGGCGCCGATGCCGACCGTTCCCGTCGCCTTCAGCGTGTCGAATGTCATACCGCCGGCACCGATCACGGCGGTCTGCAGCGACACGATCCGGCCCGTCGCCGTTGTGATCGTGTTGCCGGTTCCGATGACAGTGATCGAGCCGGCGGCGATGCCGAGGAAGCCGTCGCCGCTGGTGGTGTCGATGGTCAGGCCACCGGTAAAGCTGGTCGAGCCCGTGCCTTGCGAGACGCCGGTGCCGCTTGTGGTGTCGATGTTGGCGAGACCGGTGACCTTGAGCGTGCCGCTCGCCACCTGGATGCCGCCGCCACTGCTGCCGGCGTTGTTCACCGTCACCGTGTTGAAATTGAAGGTGCCGGTGTTGGTGTTGATCGCACTGATGCCGTAGTTGGTGGTGCCAGTGATGGTGGTGGCGCCGGTGACGCTGAAAGTGCCGGCGACGCCGTCGAAGATGATGCCATTGGCACCGCCGGTGGCGGTGACGCTGCCGAGCGTCATGTTGACAGTCAATGGGTCGAGATCGAACGCGTTGCCGCCCGTGGTGTCGACCGAACCGCCACTGCTGTTCAGCGTGAAGTTGGTGGTCTTGGCGCTGACCATGACGCCGGTGCCGCCATTGTTGGCGACGCTGAACGTGCCGAGATCGAGCGTACCGCTGGTGTTGTTGAAGCCAAGCCCGTCGCCCTGGACGCGCCCGCCCGCAGCGGTCGTGCCGACGTCGAGCGTGCCGGCACTGACGGTGCCGCCGGTGCCGTTTGAATCGAAACGGACATTGTTGAAGGCGATGCCGCCGCCGGTGCCGCCGGTCACCGTATTGCCGGCAAAGGACCTGATCGCGATCGAGTTCAGGTCGGCATCGATGTTCTGCCCGGTGAAGGACGCCGCCAGTCCGCCGCTCGAATTGAGCGTGTTGCCGTCGATCGAAAGCAGAAGCGTATTGGCCGGAGCTCCCGTGGTGGAGAAATCGAGCGCATTGCCGCCGGCGGTGATGGTGTTGCTCTTGACGAAGAAACTGGAAGCGCCGGTCGCGTTGACGGCAACGCCCGCACCGGAACCGAGATTGCTGACGATCAGGTTCTGGATGCCGCCCGTGAAGATGCCGCTGCCTGATGTCGCCAGGTTGATGACCTGCGTGGCGTTGTTGCTCTGCAGGACCGGCCGCAGCGTGTCGATGCCCGCCGGCGCCGAGACGATCGTCGTGTTCTGTATCGTGGTGAACTGGAACGCCGCCGACGCGCCGCCGGCGGCGCCGACGCCGAGTTGCGAAACATCCACCGCCGCGTCGTTGCTCTTGAAGGCGAGCAACACCTGTCCGTCGTCGAGCTGGAACGTTGTCGCGCCGAGGTCGATCGTCGCCTGGCCGCCGTCGACGGTCTTGTCGATCAGCACCACGACATTGGCCGTGGAAGCCTGCGCTCCGGCATAGCTGCCAGGATTGGCGAGGCTGCCGTCGCCGGTTCCCCCTGCGGTGACATAATAGACGCTGATCGACGCCAGGTTCGCGGTGTCGCCGGTGAAATTGACGTCGTTGAAATTGTAGCTGCCATTGGCCGGCAGGCTGGCGTCGGTGGTGTGGATGACCTGGCCGCCGGTGGTCGAAATCGAGGATTCGGCCGGGCCGGCGCCGTCACCGAACACCAGCTTGGCGTTGGTGGCGCTGGAGAACTGGACGCCATAGCCGACATTGGCGATGGTCGAGGTCTGGCCAGCCGGGTTGTTGTTGATTGAGTCGCCGAGTTGGATCGTGCCGGTACCCGTCGTGCCAGCCATGTCGATGCCGATCGTGCCGGCAAAGCCGCCGCCGTCGACGTCGAAGTCGCTAACCGAGATAACGCTTGTGCCGAGAGCCGCACCATTGAGATCGAGGCCCACGGCGTTAGCGGCACCCAACCCGATGTTGAGGCCGACGGCGCTCAGCGCCATACCGCCCAAAGTGCCAGAAATGTCGACGCCGCGTGAGGTGACGTCGAGCAGGTTGACGACACCGAAATTGATAATGCTTCCACTGACATTGTTGAGCAAAATGCCGGTCGCCGCGCCATTGACTGACACCGAGCTGAAATTGAGACCGCCCGCGCCCACCGTCGCGCCGTCGAGCTTGAGCGCGGTTCCGGTCGTCGTGGCGATGGTGTTGTTGAGGCCGGTGATGCTGACCGTGCCGGGGCCGGAGGTGCTGGCGGTGAAGCCGGCGCCGCTGCTGGTGGTGATGGCAAGGCCGCCATTGGTGAAGGCGAGCGTACCCGTGCCTTCGCCGACCCCGATGCTCGGGGCCTTGACGATGGCGCCGTTGGTGCCGCTGCTGGTGTTGAAAATCTTCGACGTGCCGGAGAAAGTGACCGTTCCCTCGGACGATCCGTCAAACAGCACGCCGACGGCTGTGCCGGTATGATCGATCGTGCTCGAAATATTGTAGAGCCCGTTGGCGTTGCCGCTGAAGACGAAAGCTGCTGCCCCCAGCCCGGATATTGCCGTAGTCGAAACGACCGAACCGCTCATGTTCAGCTCGGTCCAGTCGCCGACGCCAGCTTGCAGCACAGCGCCCGTATCGATCTTGATCGAACCGTTGTAGTTCAGCGTTGCATTGATAAGGTCGTTGCCGCCGGAGAGGCTGATGGCCGAAACACTGGTACTTGTCGTCGCGCCGATGCCGGCGATGCCGCCATTGCCGCCGACATTGACGGTTCCGGTCTGCAGGGCGGCAAACGCGATGCCAACTTGGGCGCCGTCGATGGCCAGGGTGGATCCGGCGACATTGGCGATGTTTATGGCGCCGACCTGACCGCTGATCTCGAACCCTTCGTAGCTGACGTCGAGATCGGTCTTGCCTTCGAAATTGACCTGACCGGCGCCGAACAGGCCGTTCAACGAGGCGCCCGTATATCCCGTATCGGTCAGCCCGCCGATGTCGCCGCTACCGATGTTGACATTGCCGGCGAGATTGAGGCCCGACAGGATCACGCCGGCGCCATCGCTGTTTGAGTCCGCCGCGATGCTCTTGAAGGCGATGCCGCCACTGCCGACATTGCTGAGGAACAGCAGCAGTCCGTTGCCGCCGGACGAGATTGTGTTGTTGGCGCCGGTTACTGTGAGTTTGCCATTACCGGTGCCAGCAACGAGGCCATCGCCGACGCCGAACGCGACGAAGCCCGCCCCGGTCGTCGTCGTTATAGCGAGGTTGCCGCCGGTGAAATTGATCAGGCCGTCGGTGTTGGGGGTCGGAGTGCCCGCCGGGTAGGCGCCGAGGATGCCAAGGCTGACGGCATCCGTCGTGCCCGAGCTGATCACCTGGCTGGCGCCCGAGAAGGTGACGGTCGCCGCCGTGCCGTTATCGATGCCGGCAACGACGATATTGCCGCCGTCCGCGGCGTTGCCGTCGGTCAGGTTGCCCGACAGCGTCACCGAGCCGCCAGTCAGTTCCTGGATCGAGACCGCCGCACCCGTCCCGTTGCTGGCGACGGTGCCGGCATAGGAGAGGACCGCGTTGCCGCCGCTCGCATTGGTGCCCGAGCCGACATCGAAGGCCGCGTCCAGGCCGGTGTTGGTCAACTTGCCGGTGCCGAGAGCGACCGTGCCGCTGAGGTTCTGCAGATCGATGCCGCTGCCGGAGCTGAAGGTCGCACTTGTCGAGGCGAAATGGATACCATCGACATTGGGCGTGACACCGGCTGTGATGCCGTCGAGCGCCACCGCCTGCGCGTTGGTGGCATTGATCGTGCCGGTCACGACATTGACCGTGCCGCCGCCGCTGGCGCTGAACGCCGTCTGGCCGTTCGTGGTGATGTCGACATCGGCGAAGGTGATCGTTGAGCCGGCATTGCCGGTCAGCGAGACGCCGTTGCCGTTGACCGTCACCTTGTCGGTGAAGTTGACCAGGCCGCCGCTGCGGTTGGCGATCGAGATGCCGCCGCCGGTCAGCGTGCCCGCCGGTCCGCTGTTGGGCAAGGTG
Organism: Mesorhizobium sp. M7A.F.Ca.CA.001.04.2.1; assembly: GCF_003998485.1. Lineage (NCBI taxonomy): Bacteria > Pseudomonadati > Pseudomonadota > Alphaproteobacteria > Hyphomicrobiales > Phyllobacteriaceae > Mesorhizobium > Mesorhizobium sp. M7A.F.Ca.CA.001.04.2.1. The sequence continues at coordinate 20,250 of NZ_RZQT01000009.1, read as the reverse complement.
CCGCGCGTGACCGTGATGTTGCCGGCGCCGCCATCGACATCGAGCAGCGTGCCGGCGACGTTGATGTTGTTGTTGGTGATCGACAAATTGGTGTCGAGGCCGACGACCTTGAACGCTGTCTGGCCCACGGCGACATTGCTGACCGTGACGCCTTCGATGAAGATGCCGCCGGTATTGACGAAGCCAGCCGCGCTCCCGTCGACGAGGAAGACCGAGCCGCTGCCGCCGCTGAAGTCGAAAGCGGTGTCGCGCACCTGGTTGTTGCCGAGCAGATGCAGGGTATCGCTGCCCGTGCTCTTGACCACGCCCTCATCGCCGGTGACGTTGCCGCCAGTAGCGCCGAGATTGCCCTGGACATTGACCGGCTGGACGGTACCGGAGGTGAGGATGGAGGCGCCGTTGCCGAAGCCGATGATCGACTGGCCGGAATCGAGCGTGAACGGGGTGCCGCTGAGATCGACGGTGCCGACAAAGGCGAAGTTCAGCGTGCCGGTCATGGCATCGGCCTCGGCGACCGTGTAGGTGGTCACGTCGGCGCTGAGCCCGTCCGTGTTGGCGTGGACGATGCCACCGCCCTGGGAAATCATGATGGTCCCACCGACCGCGCTGGCCAGATGGGCGGCGCCGGTGAAGTTGACGTCGTCGAAATCATAATTGCCGAGCGTCGGATCGAGCCCGATCGTGTTGACGGTGTAGCCGCCGGCGGCGGCGCTGATGGAGGACTGCAGCCCATCGGCGGACGTGCCGTCGCCGAAGGTGAAGTTGGCGTTGGCCGAGGTCGCGGTGGCGCCGCTCGACGACAATTCGACGCCGACGCCGACATTGGAAATGCTGGAGCCGCGCAGGAAGGTGATGGTCTTGTTGCCGGTCGTCGACGACAGGTCGATGCCGCGCGAGGTCAGGCTGCCGGTGCCGGTGATCGTGGTCAGGCCGAAATCGGCCCTTGTCGAGGAACCGCTCGAGGAACCGCTGAAGTCGATGCCGGTCTGGTTGGCGCCAACCTCGTCGATCGTGGTCGTGCCGAAGCTGATATGTTCGTTGATGTCGAGGAACTCGATGCCGGCGGTGCTTGCCGCTCCCAGCGTAACCTGGGTTGTGCCGAAGGTGACCGTGCCATTGTCGGCAATGAAGATGCCGGTGCCGCCAGGCGTCGTCACGGTGACCTCGCCAAAGCTCGCCGATGCCGTGCTGGCGACATTGGTGACGGACAGGCCGGTGCCCGTGGCATTGGTGATCGACAGCGGCGCGGTCACGTTCAACGTCGCGGTGCCGCCGAGGCTGCTGACAAGCGCCCCGCCGCCACCCGTCGCCGACAAGGTCGGGCCAGTGAAGCTGATGGCGCCGCCGGCCGGGGTCAGCGTCGATCCGACATCGAACAGATCGCCGGTGCCGGTCGAGGTGACCGTACCGCTGAAGGTCACCGAGCCGCCGGTGGTGCCGTCGACCTTGACCGCCGCGCCTGGCGCGGTTGCCGAGCTGGAGACGTTGGCCGCTACGCCGACTGTCGCGCTGCCGCCGGAAACGACGACACCGTCGCCAGCGCCCGAATTGGTGATGGTGCCACCGAGGATCGTGATCGAGCCCGTATTGTTGGTCAGGCTGACATCGGTGCCCGCGACATTGGTCGTCACCAGATTGGTGATGGTGAAAGTCGATGACGAAGCGTTGATTGCAAGGCCGTTGATGCCGGCAGCGGTGCCGCCGACAGTGACATTGCCACCCAGGAACTGGCCGCCCGAGACGGCATTGAAGTTGAGCGCCGTGGCCGTCGCAACGCCTGTCGTGATGCTGTCGAACGCCATGCCGCCGGTGCCGATGGTGATGCCGTCGAGATTGATCGCCCGGCCGGTGCCGGTGGTGATCTGCTCCGTGCCCGCGGCCGCGACTGTGATCGTGCCGCCCCCGGTGGCATCGAAGCCGGTACCGGTCGTCGTGGTCAGGTCCAGCCCGCCGGTGAATTTCACCGTGCCGCCGGTGTTGGCGGACAGGTCGATCGCGTTGGCCGAGCCCGTGCTGGCGGTGATCTTGCCGCCGAAGGTGGCGGTGCCGCCGGTCTGGCCGATGATCCTGACCGCGTTGGCCGCATTGGCCTGGTCGATCGTGCCGTTGTAGGTGACGTTGGGCACCGCACCGTTGATGTTGAAGGCTACATCGTCCGTGTTGGTGATGGAACTCGCGGCCGCGAAAGTCAGCGTGCCGCTCGAGCCGCTCCAAATGGCCACGCCCCTGCCGCCGCCACTGATGTCGAGATCGTCGAAGGTGGCGATGCCGTCGAAATTGTTGGCGAACAGCCCGACGTTGGCGGCACTGGTAATCTTGGTGTTGCCGGTGAAATCGACGGTCGCGCTCGAATCGACAAGCACGATGCCGGTTTGAGATGCGGTCTGGACGGTCAGGTCGTCGACCGAGACCGTGCCGGTCACACCATTGAGGTAGAGGCCGGACCCGACATTGCTGGCCGTCACGCCCTGGACGGTCAGGCCGTTGATGCCCAGGCCGTAGATCGCCGAGCCGGAACCCCCGGAAACGTTGAAATCGAGCAGCGTGTTGCCGTTGCCCAGCGTCACGACATTACCGCCGCCGGAACTGGTCAGCGTCGCCGCACCCGCTGAATCCGATATGGATTCGTCATGATGGATGTTGGTGCCGGTGACATTCAACGGCACCCCGCCGAGCGAGAACGCGCGGTCATTGCCGAACGAGGCCAGTTCCTGTCCGTCGCTCAGCGAGAAGCCGGTGGCGTCGTCGATTGTCCCGCGGTTGACCAGGACAATGATGGCGTCGCTGGCGGTAATGTTGTCGGCATATTCGATCGAGGCGAGGTCGGTGATCGACGTGCCGCCGCCCGAAGCCCCGGCCGCAACGAAGATGTAATTGCGCAGATCGTAAAGTTGCGGGCCGGTAAACGCGGTCGTGCCGAAAGCGTAGTGGCCGCTGCCCTCATTGAGCCCGCGCGCATCGAGCGAGGCGGTGATGCCCGAGATGGAGCTGGAATTGCCGCCGAAGGTAAATTCGGCGTTGGCCGTGGCGCCCGGCGTGCCGGCAATGCCCAGCCGCACGCCGGTATCGACATTGGTGATGACGCCGCCATCGGTGATGATGATCACCGCGCCGCCAACGCTCGGCGACGTCAGATCGATGCCGATCGAGCCGGCAGCACCGGTGCCGGTGATGCTGAGCGACTGCGCGGTGAAATTGGTCTTGGATCCGGAGAAGTCGAGGCCGGTGCCGACACCCAGTCCGGAGATGACGATGTTGCCGGCGACCACCGCCGCATTGACGCCGGCAAACGAGATGCCGTCGGCGCCGGGGTTGGTGATGCTGATGTCGCCGAAGCGGATCGTCGCCGGCGAATCCGAAATGGCGATCGCCGGTCCGGTCGTGTTGGAGATCGTCGTCGCACCGTTGACGGTGAAGCTGCCCGCGACATTCTCCAGCACGACACCCGACGTGCCGCCGCTCTGGCTGATCGAGTCCAGCACCACATGGGCAGTGATCGGATCGATGAAGACGGCGGTGCCGCCATTGCCTGACACGGTGCCGCCGGTGGTGGTGAACGTGCCTCCGGTCGACGTGCCCTGCACGGTGATGCCGCGGTCGGTATTGTCCTGCGCATTGACGGTGGCGAAGGTGTAGGTGCCCTTGCCGGTGATATCGAGACCGTCGTCGAGATTGCCCTGCAGCAGCGTCGTGCCGGTGAAATTGTAGGTGCCGTCGCCGTCGATGTGCAGGCCGTCGAGGCCGTTGCCGGTGGCGGTGAAGTTGGAGCCGGTGATGCCGGTCGAACTGCCCGTGAAGTCGGCGCCGTTGCCGCCCGCACCGGTGACCGTCACATTGGTCAGCGTCGCGCCGGTGATGTTGTTGCCGAAGATGCCGTCGCCGCCGCCGGTGATGGTGATGCCGCTGAGCGTGTTGCCGTTGCCGAGCGTAAAGACGGGGTTGGCGACGTTGGTGCCCTGGATCGTGCCGTCGCTGCCGCCCAGGTTGAAGGTGCTGGTGCCGCCGCCGAAAAGCCTTGCGGTGACGCTTTCGCCGCCGCCGATGACGGTCTGTCCATTGGCAAGCGTCACCCCGCCAGTCGTCAGATTGCCGTTGCCGCCAAGCGCGACGACAAAACCGTTCGCACCCGACTTGGTCACGGCGTCGTCCAGCGTCGTCGGGTCGGCCAGCGTGCCGGCGCCGGCGAGGCCGCCATCGGCGTAGTAGAACTTGCCGAAGGCGGCATTGGTGGCGGCGTTGATGGCGACACGCGTCGTCGAGCCGCCGGTCAGCGTCTGCGACTGGACGCGGACGCCGATATCGCCACGCACGCGCTCGTTGACGCGCTTGCGCAGGCCTTCGCTGACCGGATAGACCGGCTCCGGCCCGCTGTCGGCCCCATTGTCCGAGCCGCTGCCGGGATTGAACGGGATGTTCAGCCGCACACTGCCGGCGAACTGGGTGTCGTCGCGATTGTCGTTGCGGACCTCGCCGGCGAAGACCAGTTCCGTGTTGCTGCCTAAGACATCGCCGATCGTATACTCGAAGCCGGCCTTGGCGCCGGTGACGCTGCCGTCGTCGCCATGCGGATCCTCGAAATGATAGCCGCCAATGTCGAGCCGCAGCGAATGCTTGTCGGGCAGGTTGACCGGCACCTGCGCGCCGATCTCGGCCTCGATGCCCCATGCCGCGTAATCGCGGTGGTCGAGGACCGAGATCTGCTCGATCAGCTGGTTGCTGACCATCGACAGGGTTGAACTGGTCGAGTGATCCGTCGAATCACCCTTGATCGGCAGATAGACGTTCACATGCGCATCGAAATGAGGCGTGATCGCCTCGGCGCCCAGCGTGGCGGCGGTGAACTGGGTGGAGTTGTAGTTCTCGAGATTGAGATAGGCGTAGCCGCCGATCATCAGGTCCGGGTTGACGATGCGGCGAATGCCGAGGCCGACATCCTGGCCGGAACCGTCCTTGAAATCGTGTTTGGCCCGGACATCCAGGAACAGCACGGATTCGGCCGTCTGCTTGAGCGGGATGAAACCTTCGAGCGCGCCGTTGCCGCCATTGTTGTCGGCGCCGATGATGGCGCGGATCTGCGGCTGCCATAGCCCGTTGGGATCGCCATAGGCGGCCATGCCTGAAAGGCCGAGCGCCAGCGTCGTCAGTGCCGTCGTCTTCCAGAGATGCCTGGCGATTCGCGAACGGCGATAGCCGGCGTGCACGCGGAAATCCTCCCCACGCGCCGCCATCTCACCAACTTGCCGAGGCGTCTCGGTAGTTCCCATCCCTGGCGAGTCCTTCGGGGACTGCACGCACCCCGTGTAAAATCTTACTCGAATTCTATTGTATAGCGAGTCTCCGGCGCTTCGATTTCTGAGGGCCTCCTGCAATATTGTTCGTTGTATCCGAAAAGCCACAGTAATTTCGCCGGCTTGCTTGCCTACTGCTCGGCTTCCGGAACAGTCGCGGGTGTTGTATCAAGCCATGCTCGGGAGAATACCGGGCGCGGCGAGGAAACATGCAAGGCATCCGGCAAAACAACATGACATTTACTTTAGCTAGATCTAATTTACTTGGCATGGCCGCGGGGCTGGCCGCCCTGTGGCTTGCTCTGGCCACCGGCCCAGCCCTTGCCGAAGATGCCAAGCCGGCCCAGCCAAAGCCGGCTGAAAGCAATGCAAAACCGGCCGATGCCAATCCGTGGGCGGTGAACTGCTCCAGCGGTTCGGCGACCACCGAGCTTCAGTGCCAGCTTTCGCAGAACCTGACCGAGGCCAAGACCGGGCAGCGCGTGCTGACCGTGACCGTGCGCCGCGACAACGCCAATGGCAGTCTCGCCATGCTGCTTGCCCTGCCGCACGGCCTGTTCCTGCCGTCCGGCGCCTCCTTCCAGATCGATCAGGGCCAGAAGACGACGATTGCCATCCAGACCAGCGACCAGAACGGCGCCTATGCCGCCACGCCGCTGTCGGCGGATCTCATCAAGGCCATGAAGTCGGGGACCAATCTGAACATCGGCATGGAATCGGTCACCCGCAAGCCGGTCACCATCCCGGTGTCGCTGGCTGGCTTCACCGCCGCCGTCGCCAAGCTGGAATCGATCAAGTAGCTGTTGTCAGCGGCTTGATTGTACGCACCCGGAATGCTCCGTTGCCGCTTCGGACAGTGGAGAAACCCATGACAGGCTTTGTCGACCGCCAGCGCGCTGCGCAACTGATGGACCGCGCCGGCATCGAGGCGCTGGTGCTGTGCGCGCCCGAGGCCTTCCACTATGCGACCGGAGCCTCGATCGGCCCGGCGGGACTGTTCCGGCGCGCCGGCGCCGGCTTTGTCGTCATCCGGCTGGCCGAGACCTGCCGATCGGCGTCGTGGTGGCGGACTTCAATGCGGGACAATTGCAGCGGGTTCTGCCGGACGCTGTTATCCGCAGCCACCCGATCTGGATCGAAGCCGCCACGCTGGACGCCTCGACGTCAGGGCAAGGGTTGCCGCAACGCATCGAGGCCGGCCTTGCCGGCCGGGCGCCGGGTTTTTCTCGGCCCGCCACATTCGAACTCGCCCGTGCCGTCGACGAGCTGAAGCAGATCCTGACCGGGTTTGGGCTCGGGCGCGCAAGGGTCGGCGTCGACCTCGATTTTGTTCCCGCCGCCGATTTCTCGGTCATGCAGGCGCTGCTGCCGGCCTGCACGATGGTCGACGGCTCGGCCGTGCTCGACAGGTTGCGGGCCATCAAGTCGCCGCGCGAGATCGACCTGCTGCAGCAAGGCATCATCCTGTCGGAAGTCGGGCTGGAGCGGCTGCAGGTCGATGCGATGGCCGGCATGCGCCAGGCCGATCTCATTGCCCTCTACCGGCAAGGTGTCGCCACGGCCGCGTCCGGCCTGTCTCATACGGTCCAAACTGCCGAATATGTGACGCTGGGCGCTCGGGCCAAAGATGCCGATGCGAAAGCGATGCCTGGCGATCCGCTGAAGTGCGACATGGTCTGCACGGTCGGCGGCTACGCCTCCGACATGTCGCGCAACTTCACCTTCGGGCCGCCATCCGCCGAGCAGGCCGAACTGCACGCCATCGCCGAGCGGGCCTTTGACGACGGCCTGGCGTCCCTTGATGCGGGAACCACGCTCGCCCACGTGCATCGCGTCGCCACCGACAGCCTGGCGCGGCAAGGGCTGCGCACCTACCGCCGCGGCCATTTGAGTCGGTGTTTTCCGAACAATGGCCGTTCATCGCCGCCGACAGCGATGTCGTGATCGAAGCCGGCATGGTGCTGGCCTTCGAGATCCCGCTCTACATAGACGGCCTCGCTAGCTTCAATCTCGAGGACCAGTTCCTGATCACGCCGGACGGGCCCAAGCCGATGAACCGACTGCCGAGGCGGCTGGAGAGGATTGGATAGCGAGCGCGGGTCACTGCAGGGGCAGCGCTCTACGCCCCCCTCTGTCCTGCCGGACATCTCCCCCTCAAGGGGGGAGATTGGCAGCTTCGCCGTCTCGCCCACCTTACCGTGTAGATGATTTGGCGAAGGCTGTTGAGCGCGTAATCTCCCCCCTTGAGGGGGAGATGTCCGGCAGGACAGAGGGGGGCGCCACGGAACTCGGCGGTGGGCTGCCAAGCACCTAACCACTCACCGCCGGCCTTCTCCCCCTCCACGGCATCTCTTGCTCCAGCTGCGCCGACGCGGCCAGCACCGTTGCCTCGTCGCCGTAGCGGCCGACCAGCTGCACGCCGATCGGGACGCCGTCTTTCGACCAGCCGAGCGGCAGCGAGATCGCCGGCTGGCCGGAGATGTTGAAGGGAAAGGCAAACACCGCGTCCGTCCATTCGGCATTGTAGCGGTCGATATCCGTCTCCGACATGTCGTAATAGCCGAGCGGGCGCGGCAGCTGCGTCAGCGTCGGGGTGATGAAGAGGTCGTAGGCGCCAAGGTCGCCGACGATGTCGCGGCCGACCTGCCTGAGCTGCTCGACGTCGGAGATGTGCCTGGTGCCGCTGGTCGCACGGCCGCGCTCGATGATCGCGAAGGTCACCGCCTCGACATCACCCGGTGTCACCGGCCGCCCCATCACCGTTTCAAGGTAGTCGAAGGTCGCCGCCGTCTGCACGCAGGTCATGTTGGTGTAGGTCTTCCACACAGCATTGGCGTCGAGCGGCATGTCATGCTCCTCGACATGGTGGCCGAGCCGCTCGAGTACCGCCACGGTCTCCAGCACCGCCGCCTTCACCTCCGGATCGGTCGCAGTGCCGTTGGGCGGCGTGACGGAAAAGCCGATGCGCAGCTTCGTTGGCGCCCGCGCCGACAGGCTGAGCCAGGTGCCATCAGGAACCGGCGGCGTGTAGGGCTCGCCCGGCAGCGCGCCGGCGACCGCGTCGAGATAGGCCGCCGTGTCACGCACCGTGCGCGAGCAGCAAAGAAAATAGGCGCCGCCATACCAATAGTCGCCGAACGGCGCGAGGCTGACGCGGCCGCGCGACGGCTTCAGGCCGACGATGCCGCAGCAGGAGGCCGGGATGCGGATCGAGCCGGCGCCATCGCTGGCTTCGGCGATCGGCACCATGCGCGAAGCAATCGCCGCGGCCGCTCCGCCGCTGGAGCCGCCGGGCGTGATGCCTTCCTTCCACGGGTTCTTCGTCGCGCCGTAGAGCTTTGGCTCGGTGGTGATCGACCAGCCATTTTCTGGGGCGTTCGACTTGCCGACCAGCACCAGCCCGGCCGCCTTCATGCGGCGAACCACTTCGGTGTCGAAATCGGCGACGACATCTTTCAGGTAGAATGAGGAGTTGGTGTTCGGCGCCCCGGTCCAGGACGAGGCCAGCTCCTTGAGCAGGAATGGCACGCCGGCGAAGGGCGCTGATGTGTCGACCGTCTGCGCCTGGCCGCGCGCCATGTCGTAGAGGCGATGGATGACCGCATTGAGCGTCGGGTTGAGCCGATCGACCAGCGTGATCGCCGCTTCCACCAGCTCCGCCGGGGTAACGTCGCCGCGCTTCACCAGCGCCGCAAGGTCCAGCGCGTCGGACTCGGCATAGGTTTTCAGCAGACTGTCGGTGACCATGTCTCTCTCCCAATTCTTCAACGTCGTTCGTTGATCTTGCCAACGTTTGGCGCCGCCTCCCGGCACCTTCTGTCGAGAGGGACCAAGGCACTCAAGAAACCAGGCTTTTCGCCCTACGAATACCCCCGCCCCTAACCCCACCCCACAAGGGGGAGGGGGATTCTGTAGGCGCTGAACTCGGCAAATCACAGACCTTTAACGCCGAGGATGAAGAGCGCGGCAGCTTCCCTCCCCCTTGTGGGGAGGGTTAGGGTGGGGGTCCTTCTTCGCAAGAATCCATATGCGACAGCCTCGGAGGGGGAGACGGGAATTTGCGTCAGGCCAGGTCGATGGTCCGCCCCATTGCGATGCTCTGTTCGGCGGCCAGCACGATGCGCAGGCTGTTGACCGCCGCGTCCATCTGCTCGGTGAGGTCGAGATCCTCGCGGATGGCGCGCAGGAAGAAGGCCTGCTCGCGGTCGCACAGTTCCTGGTGGCCGGGTTCGTCCTCCATGCTGACGATCTCGTCGGGTTTGGAGAAATTCTTGTCGCCGTCGACAGCGGCATAATGGATCTTCAGCGCATCGGTCTTGGTGTGGCGGTCGATGTCGGCGGAATTCGAAACCTCTGCCAGCTCGGCAACACTGCTTGCCTGCTGGCCGGCGACGATCGACACCGCGCCCTTGGGGCCGACGACGTCCTTCACGAAATAGGCCGTCTCGCTCATCATCGGGCCCCAGCCCGCCTCGTACCAGCCGACCGAACCGTCATCGAAGGTGACGTGCAGATGGCCGTAATTCTGCTTGTCGGCTTCCGCCCAGAGCTTGGCGCCGATGCCGTGCACGCGCACCGGCTTGGCGCCGGTCAGCTGGCACATGACGTCGACATAGTGGACGCCGCAATCGACGATCGGGATCAGCGAATCGATCAGGTTCTTGTGCCAGTGCCAGGCGCTGCCGCTGCTCTGCTGGTTGAGGTTGAGCCGCATCACCAGCGGCTTGCCGAGCGTCTTGCCGACCTCGATGAACTTGATCCATGACGGATGCACGCGCAGAATATAGCCGAGCACCAGCTTGCGGTTCTTCGCGCGTGCCGCCGCGACGACCTTCTCGGCATCCTCGTTGTTGGTGGCGAGCGGCTTTTCCATGAACACATGGCAGTTGGCGGCGATTGCCTTCAGCGCGTATTCGGCGTGGGTGTTCGGCCAGCTGTTGATCGAGACGGCGTCCGGTTTTGTTTCCTTCAGCGCCTGGTCGAAATCCTCGTAGAGGGGGTAGCCGGCTAATTCTTCCGGAATCTTCGTGTTGCTCCTGATCGACCGGCTCATGATGCCGACGATCTCGAAACCGTCGAGCCGGTGATAGGCGCTGGCATGCGACGCACCCATATTGCCGAGACCCACCACCAGCACTTTCACCTTGTCGGACACCGCTACCTCCCAAATTCTTGATTGAATAATATGCGGCGATCGGTTGCCGCTCGCATGTCTATCCGGGACAACCACCTCGGGTCAGCGCCGCCGCTCATTGCCTGCCCTTTCCTCTCCCCGTCGATCGGGGGAGAGGTGTCGAGCGAAGCTCGACGGAGTGGGGGTCGACCCTCGCGCCCGCTTGAGGTCTCTTGCTCGTCAGATTGTGCCTGTCTTGCGGCGACTGCTCGTTTGACGAACGCCTTCCCCCACTCCGTCGCCGCTTCGCGGCGCCACCTCTCCCCCCTCCGGAGGGAGAGGAAAGGAGCCAAGGCAGGGTAATGGAGGGCGGCGCCGACATGACCCGTTGCGCAGCCCTACTTCACCGCCGAATCGAACAGATGCGCCTTGATCTTCTCGACATCGAGCGCGGCAAAACCTTCCGACAGTTTGACGCCGTCGGCATCGGCCTTGACCTTGGCCTTGTCGAAATCATTGGCCGGGCCGATCAGATCGTTGGTGCAGACATCCTCGGCCTTCACCGGGGCGGTGATCTGGCCGATCTTGTGGATTTCGTCGAAGAAGCCCTGCCAGCTCGCCATGTCGTGCGAGCCCCAGCCGCCGCGCTTGTCCATGTCGCCGCGGAAAACGTTGATCTGCTGCAGGATCGAGGTGGTGCCGAGCTCCGGCCCGAGATTCTTGGCCAGCGTCGGGAACTGCTCGAACACCGCTTCGACCGCCGCGCGTGGATTCTGGTAGCCGAATTCGAGGCCCATCGCCCAGCCGCGCAGGTACTTTTCCAAAAACGCCTTGCGGTCGGGATCCTCGAGATCGGCGGCACGCACGACGAAGGTGTTGGCCGGCAGCTTCGAATTCTGCACGCCGAGCCAGTATTCGAAGTCGAGCCCCTTGGCGATCCATTCGGCGCGCAGCCCTTCCCACGACAGGGCGGCGTCGCCCTGGCCGCCGGCCAGCGCCGTTCCCCAGGTCGGCCAACCGGCCTCGACATATTTCACCTTCTTGATGTCGACGCCCTGCGCGGCCAGCAGCGGGTCGGTGATCGACTGCCAGGCGGCGGAGCCGAGCAGGATGGTCTTGCCTTCCAGCTTCTTCAGGTCGTTCGATCCCTCGCCCTTGCGGAAGGCGATGCTGAACGTGTCGCGCGCGCCCATATGGAACACCGACTTCAGCTTCATGCCGTTCTGGATGGCGAAGGAGAACACGCCGGGCGACGGGAAGCCCATATCGGCCTGGCCGACATCGACGAACTTCACCGTCGCGGTGCCGTCCGATGGTCCCGGCTGCATGTCGGTGTCCAGCCCGTCGAAATAGCCGGCCTTCTTGGCCGCCCAGTAGGGATAGTCGTCGAGCACTTCGAGCGTGCCGCGCGGCGAGATCCAGGTGAATTTTCCGTAGGGTTCGGCCCTGGCCTTCAGGCCGGTGGCGCCAAGCGCCGTCGCCGTCACCAGCCCGGCGCCGGTGACCTGCAGGAAGTAGCGGCGGCTGATCCCCGCCGGGTTGATCGAGTTCTCTTTGGTCATGGCATTCCCCTTTTTTGTTTGATGTCAGTCTCTTGCCGCCCGCCTCCCGGGCGCCGTCATATCCCTGCGTTCAAGCCTCCCAGCTCGCCCATTTCTTGCCGATCAGGAAAAACAGCACGTAGATCAGGATGCCGAGCGTCGACAGGATCAGCACCACCGCGAAGAACTGCGGCATCTGGATCATCGACGAATAGGTGGTCAGCCGGTTGCCGAGGCCGAAACCGCCGCCGACCATTTCCGCGCCGACCGCGGTCAGCAGGCCGAAGATGGCGCCGATCATCAGCCCGACCAGGATCATCGGCAGCGCCATCGGCGCGCGGATCTTCCAGAAGATCTGCAGGGTGCTGGCGCCATAGGAACGCGCCAGCGCGATCTTGGCGCTGTCGACGCGGCGAAAGCCTGTCGCCGCATTGATCATCACCATCGGCCCAGCGGCCAGCGCCACCGCGATGATGCGCGGCGTGTAGCCGAAGCCGAAGCGCAGGATCAGAAGCGGCACCAGCGCCAGCATCGGCGTGGTGACCAGAAGCAGGATGTAAGGCGCGACGATCTTCTCTGCGAACGGGAATTGGGTGATGACGGCGGCCAGCACCAGGCCGATGATGGCGCCGATGGTGAAGCCGGACACCAGCTCGACCAGCGTGTAGCCGAGATGCGGCGCGATCAGCGGAAACTCGTCGAACAGCGCATAAGCGATCGAGCTCGGCGGCGGCATGATATAGAGCGGCACGTGGAACAGCCGCAGCGCCAGTTCGATGCCGCCGATGATGATCACCGCCACGGCAAGAATGGCCGCCACCTCCTTGCCCGACTTGATGCCGGGGCCGCTGGCGAAGGCCGACAGGTTGGTCAGGCTGACCTCGTGGCCATCGCCCGCCTTGGCGCCCGACTTGGACTTCGAGAATTCCGGAATGGCATCGCCCCCGCTCACGGCCTGATCCTCACGATTTCGGCGCTCGGGCGCTCCGGCGCTTTTGGCCGCGTGCGTTCGCCGACAATGTCCATCTTGATCCGGTTGGTGAGGTCGAAGACCTCCTTCGTCGCCATGATCTCCAGCGAACGCGGCCGTGGGAACGGCACGCGGTATTCCTTGGCGACCCGTCCTGGCCGTGCGCTCAGCACCACCACCCGGTCCGAGAGAAAAATCGCTTCCTCAATCGAGTGGGTGATGAAGACGATGGTTGTCTTGGTGTCGAGCCAGATCTCCTCGACCAGCCGGTTCATCTCCTCGCGGGTGAAACTGTCGAGCGCGCCGAACGGCTCGTCCATCAAAAGCACCGAGGGCTTTAGCGCCAGCGCCCGCACGATCGCCGCGCGCTGCTGCATGCCGCCCGACAGCTCGCGCGGAAACTTGCCGCCGAAGCCATCAAGCCCGACCCGGTTGAGCAGATGCGCGATCCACGCCCGGTCCGGCTTCTCGCCCTTGATCTCGAAGGGGAAGCGGATGTTGGCGTCGAGGTTGCGCCACGGCAGGAGGTTCGCCTCCTGGAAGACGATGCCGATATCGGGATGCGGACCGGTGATGGCCTTGCCGTCGAGCCGGATCTCGCCACTGGTCAGGCTGTGCAGGCCCGACATCGACCACAAAAGCGTGGTCTTGCCGCAGCCGGAAGGGCCGACGATCGAGACGATTTCATTGACGCTGACATCGAGGCTGCAGCGGTCCAGCGCCAGCAGGTCGCCGGAGGCCGTGTGATAGATCTTGGTCGCTGCCTGCACGCCAAGCTTCGGCTTTTTTGCATCGCCCGTGTTCATCTGCCCCCCGGGAAGATTGCGCGATGATCCATTGGCTCATCCCCAGCGAAAATCAGTCTGTAACTATCCTACTTTCCTGTCAAGCGCCGACGATAGCGGCCGTATCACGAAAATCGATTAGTATACCTATCATGTTGTTTTAATGTCTGTTTTACGGCCTTGAAATGCATGTTGCTTTCCTACATACTTCGGAACTGACACGGACCGGAGAGGAACGGAGGAAGGTGAGCTTTCCCCAACGACACGCTGCGGTTGCGATCCGGTCGGGCACGTGGAGCCAGGGCGTGCAAACATGCTAAGACGACAGCCTCGCAACCCAGGGAAAGACCAGGACCCCATGACCGACGCTGGCAGCCAGGACGAGCCTGTTCCAGGCCCCGATACCGAGGGACGCGATCCTGTCCGGCGCATCCCCGACATCATCTCGCTGGTCAAGGATTCCTACAGCGAATTGCGCCCGGCCGAACGGCGTGTCGCCGATGTCGTTCTCGACGACGTCAAATATGCCGTCGACGCCTCCAACGCCGCCCTTGCCCAGCGCGCCGGGGTCAGCGAACCGACGGTGACCCGGTTCTGCCGCGCCATCGGCTGCGAGGGCGTGCGCGATTTCAAGCTGAAGCTGGCGCAGAGCCTCGTCGTCGGCGCGCTCTACCTGGCCAAGTCGCCTTCCGTCAGCAATGACAATGGCATGCCGTTCTGGAACGCCGTGTTCGGCGAGGCGCGCCGGGCGCTGCAGGAGGCCGAGCGGCAGCTCGACCCGGCCCAGCTGCAGAAAGCCGCCGAGCTGATCGCCAAGGCGCGCCAGGTCACGGTCTTCGGCCTCGGCGGCAGCTCCTCGGCGCTGGCGCAGGAAACCCAATACCGGCTGTTCCGCTACGGCATCACGGTCAGCGCCCAGTGCGATCCCTATCTGATGCGCATGACCGCCTCGACGCTCAAGCCCGGCGATCTGGTGATCGCCATTTCGGCGACGGGACGCACCCGCGAGGTGATCGAGGCCGTCGAGCTTGCCAAGCATTACCGCGCCAATGCGATCGCCGTGACCGCGCCCGACACCGAGCTCGCCCGCACCTGCGACGTCAGGCTGACGGTGGCGGTGCCGGAATATCCCGACACGCTGAAGCCGACGGCATCGCGCTTCGCCTTTCTGGCGGCGATCGACCTGCTGGCGGTGGCCTCCGCCTACAAGCTCGACGGCTCGGCCCGCGAGACGGTGCGCCGCATCAAATACAACGCCCAGATCCACCGCACCGGCAAGGAGATGGAGCCGCTCGGAGACTAGGGCTGCGCTTTTCCTTCTCCCCTTGTGGGAGAAGGTGGATCGGCGCGTAGCGCCGAGACGGTTGAGGGGTGGGTGACGGAGTGCCGTCGGCGCCAAGCTGGAGCACCCCTCATCCGACCTCACTTCGTGAGGCCACCTTCTCCCACAGGGGGAGAAGGGAAGCCGGACATGAAACGAAAGAGGGAAAGAGATGCTCGAAATAGCACCGACGAAACAGGCGGCCGCATGGCTCGAATCCCTGGCGCAGGCGCTCGCAGCCGGCGACGCTGCGGCGGCGAGCAACCTGTTCGTCGACGATTGCTACTGGCGCGATCTCCTGACCTTCACCTGGAACATCACGACCATGGAAGGCCGCGCGGCGATCGCCGACATGCTGGCGACGACGCTGGCGACGGCCAAGCCGAGCGCGTGGCGGCTGACCGGCGAGGCGACCTCGGACGACGGCACCATCGAGGCCTGGTTCAGCTTCGAAACCGTGGTGGCCAGGGGGGAGGGCATCATGCGGCTGCGCGACGGCCGCTGCCGGACATTGTTCACGGCGATGGCCGACCTCAAGGGCTTCGAGGAGCGCAAGGGCGCGGCGCGGCCGCTCGGCGTGCGCCACAAGGCCGATCCCCAGCGCGAGACCTGGTCGGAGGCGCGGGCGCGCGAGACGCGCGAACTCGGCACTGATGAACAGCCCTATTGCCTGGTCATCGGCGGCGGCCAGGGCGGCATCATGCTGGGGGCGCGACTGCGCCAGCTCGGCGTGCCGGCCATCGTCATCGAGAAGAATGCCAGGCCGGGTGACTCCTGGCGCAACCGCTACCGCACGCTCGTGCTGCACGATCCGGTCTGGTACGACCATCTGCCCTACATTCCCTTCCCCGAAAACTGGCCGGTGTTCACGCCCAAGGACAAGATGGGCGACTGGCTGGAAATGTATACGCGCGTCATGGAGCTCAACTACTGGGTCGCCACCAAATGCCTCAGCGCCAGCTATGACGAGGCCGAAAAAGTCTGGACCGTGGTCGTCGACCGCGTCGGCCGGCAGATCACGCTGAAGCCCAAGCACATCGTCTTCGCCACCGGCGCCTACGGCCCGCCACGGCGGATCGATCTGCCGGGTGCCGGCCGGTTCAAGGGCGAGTTGCTGCACTCCAGCCAGTATGCCAGCGGCGACAAATTCCGCGGCAGGAAAGTCGCCGTCATTGGCGCTGCAAGCTCCGGCCACGATGTCTGCGTCGACCTCTGGGAGAGCGGCGCCGAGGTCACCATGATCCAGCGTTCGCCGACGACAGTGGTCAAGTCGGACACGCTGATGGAAGTCGGCTTCGAGATCTTCTCGGAAGACGCACTGGCGCGCGGCATCACCACCGAGAAGGCCGACATGATCGTCGCCTCGACGCCGTTCGCGCTGGTGCCCAAGGGCCAGCAGGCGCTTTACGAGGTGATCAAGGCGCGCGACGCGGCCTTCTACGACCGCTTGCGCGCCGCCGGCTTCGCCATCGATTTCGGCGACGACGAGACCGGCCTTCTGATGAAGGCCTACCGCACCGGCTCCGGCTACTACATCGATGTCGGCGCCTCCGACCTGATCATCGACGGCAAGATCGGCATCCGCAGCGGCGTCGCCATCAAGTCGCTGACCCCGAGCGGCATCCTGTTCGAGGACGGCAGTGAACTCGTCGCCGACGCCATCATCGCCTGCACCGGCTATCAGTCGATGAACGAGAATGTCGCCGCGATCGTTTCGCGCGAAGTCGCCGACAAGGTCGGCCCGTGCTGGGGCCTTGGCTCCGGCGTCAAGGGCGACCCCGGCCCCTGGCAAGGCGAGCTGCGCAACATGTGGAAGCCGACCGCCCAGGAAGCGCTCTGGTTCCACGGCGGCAATCTGGCGCTGTCGCGCTTCTATTCGAAATATGTGGCGCTGCAGATCAAGGCGCGGATGGAAGGCATTGAGACGCCGGTTTACGGGGCGGTGAGCAACGCCGGGTAAAGTCGACCCCCACTCCGTCGAGCTTCGCTCGCCGGAGTGGGGGAAGCCATTCGCCAAGCGCACAGTCCCAAGACAGGCACAAGCTGCCGAGATCAGCTAGTCGTGCCGATGCCCAAAGTGCCTCGCCGCAACCTCGACATGGGTATGCGCGGCATGCGCCACAAACCGCTCAGTCTCGCTGACATCGTTGACCGCTTCGTTCGGCCACCAGGTGCCGCCGATAACGATGCCTTCGCACACCAGTCTCTGATCGGCGACCAATGACGCGCCGACCGCGTCGACGAAGGTGAAGCGGCCCGGGCGCTGACGGAGCACGGCGACGTCGCCGACCGTGCCGATGGCCAGTGTGCCCAGGTCAGGCCGCGCGATCGCCTGCGCCGGCGCTTGCGTGGCGGCGCGCAGGACCTCGACCAGCGGCATGCCGAGCGCCAGGAGCTTCGACATGCAGACGAGGATGTCGAAGGCGGGACCGTCGACGCAGTAGAGATGCACGTCGCTCGAGATCACGTCGGGCGCCAGCCCTTCTTCGAGCATGGCGCGGGCGACGGCGAAATCGAACGAGCCCATGCCGTGGCCGATGTCGAAGATGACGCCGCGCTCGCGCGCCAGCCGCATGTCGGGCCGCACCGCGCCGGAAGCGAACACCGGCGCATTCGGGAAAGGCCGGAAGCAATGGGTGAGAATGTCGCCCTTGCGCAGGCGCGGCAGCACTTCCGAGCGGCCGGGCGGCGGTTCGTCGATATGCGCCATCAGCGGCAGGCCGGCCTGGTCGGCGGCCTCCAGCGCCAGATCCACCGGCGCGATGCCGCTGGTGCCGCCGGCATGCTTGCCCGAGCGAACCTTTACGCCGACCACGACATCGCGGTGCTCGCGCACCGCAGCCACAACCTCGCGCGGTTCGCAGAGCCTGAGATCGCTGCACTCGCCCACCGACACCGTCTGCGAGAAGCCGAAAATGCCGGCAAAGGAAATGTTGACATAGGCCAGGATGCGAACCTTCGAGCGCTCCATGACATGGCGGCGGAAGCCGAGGAAATTGCCGGCGCCCGCACTGCCGGCATCGATGAAGGTGGTGGTGCCGCTCTTGGCGGCCAGCCGGTCGGCATCGACGCCAAGCGACGTGCCGCCCCAATAGACGTGGCTGTGCAGGTCGACCAGGCCCGGCGTGACGATGCAGCCGGCGGCATCGACGATCTGCGCGGCGCTGTCCGCCGGGATATCGGCGTCGACCGCGGCAACGCGGCCATTGGCGATGGCGACATCGCGCAGCGCGTCGAGGCCAGCGGCCGGATCGATCAGCCGTCCGCCCTTCAGCAGGAGGTCGAATTGCATGGGGTAACCTCCGCTCGTTGCTTTGCTTACAGAGGCAGATAGGCGACCGCCTCGACCTCGATCTTGATATCGATCATCAGCCGCGATTCGACCGTGGTGCGGGCCGGCGGGTTCTTCGGAAAGTGCCTGGCATAGACCGCGTTGAAGGCGCCGAAATCGCGCGCGTCTTCCAGCCACACGGTGGTCTTCACCACATCGTCCATGGTGCAGCCGGCCAGCGCCAGCGCGGCCTTGACGTTGGCGAGCACCTGCTCGGTCTGTTCCGATATGCCGCCCTTGACCACGATGCCGTCGCTGCCGACGGGAACCTGGCCCGAGACATAGACGAGATCGCCTGCCCGCACGGCGGGCGACAGCGGCACATGCGACGTTCCAAAACACTGTTTCGGCAAGGGACAAGCCTCCTCTGATGACAGGACGGGGTGCCATTGCGGCGCCCGCTTCGATCGACATTTACGCCGATCCGGCCGATCCTCATAGGGGCCTTGTTGGAAAGCAACATTCTTGGAAATCTGCGTTGCTTTATTACAAGAGCCCTTGCATCGTACGCGCTGACGGGCGGCTTGGAAGCCGCACCGCACAGACGCATTTGCCAGAGCGGAGACAGCAGCAATGACCTACGACAAGAACCCGTTTCCATCAGGCGATGCCGATCGCCACGCGCTCTGGGAAATGCTGGTGCGGCGCGACATCGACGCTTTCATCGGCCAGGACTGGGCCATGGTCGAGGATGATTTCGTCGCCGAGAGCTTCTTCGGCATGCATGCGCATTTCCTGCACAACGCCGACGCCTGGCGGCTGCAGTTTCCAAGGCTCGACGTCTATCGCGACGAATGGCTGCGCCAGGCCAAAGAGACGGCGGCGACCAAATTCGCCGAGCCGCTGCGCGAGGCGCTGTTTCGCGTCACCAACATGCGAGACATCGACGTCGACGGCGACCGCGCCGTGCTGCACAAGAAGTTCGACGGCTCGGTCGCCAAGGCGGACGGCAGCGTCGACCGGCTGAAATGGCAGACGCTGTATTTCTGCAGCAAGGTCGGCGGAAGCTGGAAGATATCAGGCTTCGTCGGCTATATGCCGCATCCGCTCGGCAGCTAGAGCCAGCTGATCAGTAGAGCGTGACGAAGGCCGGAAACAGCATGCCGGTCGCCCGGAAATGCTCGACCAGTTCGATGGCCGGGAAGATGGCGAGGAAATAGAGCCCGTCGAAAAACGTGCGCTTCAAAGCCCGCGTCGAGAACTGCAGTTCGTCATCGTCGCGGTAGAGCAGCGGGTTTGGCCAGAACCGGGGCGTGCTCTTGGTGTAGGCAAGATAGGCTGGGCCGAACTTGCCGAGCAGAAATTCGGCTTCCTTGCGCGCCGTGACGCGAAAGATGAAAAAGCTGGCAAGGCCCAGCGCCACGGCCGCCATCAGCGAGCCGTAGAGCAATCCAATGCCGACCGCGCCGACCGTCGAGAAGAAATAGAGCGGGTTCTGCGTGGTCGAGAACGGTCCCGTCGAGACCAGTTCCTCGTTCTTCTTGCCGCCGACATAGAGAATGCTCCACAGCCGCCCGACGACACAGACGAGCACCAGGCAAAAGCCGAAGAATTCGATCGTTTCGTGCCCGTCGGAGCCCTCGCTCAGCCCCGGCTTGGTGAGAAACAGCAGCAACACCGCCAGCGCCGCCGCAACTCGCACGAAGATCAGGCGCTTGCGCTGGTCGAAGGCCTGGGAAACCGGCTTGAGGGTAGCGTAGGTCATTTGGTGTTTCCTGGGGCACTGACGAGTGCCCGTGAGCAATGGGCATGACATTGATGGCGGATGAAAGGCGCACGCCCTCTATCGGCGCAGCGCCGGGCATTCGTAAAGGACCTTTGCGCGGCCCACGACCATTCTTACGAATTTGTATGCCGCCGGACAGGCCGGCGTGAACTCGTTTACTTACGCTGCGGGGATC
>NZ_RZQT01000099.1:0-21432 GCF_003998485.1 Mesorhizobium sp. M7A.F.Ca.CA.001.04.2.1 | reverse complement strand
GGCGATGGCCGCGCCCTGGTTGCGCGACAGCTGCACGATGCGGCGCAGCATCTCGACGAAGCTGCCGGAGATCGGCAGGTTCGACCAGGTTGCCTCAGGGGTGACGTGGAACAGCACCAGCGTGCCCTTGCCTTTCTTCAATCCGGTGACCAGCGGCGTGCCGTCGGCAAGGGCCGCCCAGGTGCGCTCGACGATATCGGGTGTCGGCTCGGCCAGCACCTGTCTGCTGACAGTGACCTCGGTCGGCGGCGCCAGATCGGCGAACGGGCCGGCCTTGGGGAATTCGGTGACAGGCTGCGGCGACGTCCATGACAGCGCGCCGCCGAGCGAACGCTCGCCGGTGCGCAGGCGGACCGGCAGCAAATCGTCGTCATCGCCTGCGGTGGCCAGCCGCGAACCGGCGAAACGCACCAGCGTGCCGCCATTGTCGACCCAATCGACAAGTCTCTGCCGGACCTGTCCGGGAATGGTGCCGATATCGGCCATGACAATCATCGCGGGCTTCTGGTCGAGGATCTGCGGGATGGCGTCGGCGAGGTCGGCGCTGGAGGGTTCGACCAGATCGGCGAAGGGCTGCAGCGCCCGCCTGATGTAGTAGAGTGGCGACAAAAGCGGCTGCGCCTGGTCGGCCTCGGCCTGCGACAGCAGCCCGACGCGGCGGCGCTTGGAGCTTTCGTCGAGGACGCGCACCGCACCGGCCTGCCGCTCGCCGTCGAGCGCGATCGAAGCGAAGTCGTTGCGCAATTCGAACGGCACCGCCATGGTGCCGGTGGCGGTGGTTTCGCCAGGCGAAAAGGTCAGCGTCGCATCGGCGATGCGGCGGCCCTTGTCGTCGAAGGCGCCGGCGGTGACCTGCGCCGGGGCAGGGTCGCCCGGCGCGCGGATGGCGGTCAGCGCAAAGCCGTCGACCTGGTTGTCGGCGGCGGTCAGGCCCGTCAGCGACAGCCTGTCGGCGGTTGCCCAGACGACACGGGCGGCATTTTTCGACAAAAGCGTGTTGAAGGCGGCTTCATCGCCTTTTGCCGCCAAGCCGTCGGCAAGCACGGCGACACTGGCCCCGGGCAAGGTCTCCAGCACGCCGGCGACGCGGGCATAGACGGCGGGCCGGTCGGTCGGGATCGGCCGCGGCTTGGCGGCGCGCAGCCGGTCAAGGGCGGTGGCGGCATCGAACGGGCCGATCTCGGCATTGGCTTTTTCGGCGGTGAAGGCGATGACGACCGGCACGCCGTTGGAGCCGGCGTCGTTGATCAGCCGCTCGGCGGTGGCGACGCGTTTGCCCCAGTCGGCGGCACTTGCCCAGTCATTGTCGATGACCAGGGCCAGGGCGGCTCCTTCGGCCGGCAGCTTTTCACGCGGATTGAAGACCGGGTCGGCCAATGCCGCGACGATGAGGGCCGCCATCAAGAGCCTGAGTAGCGTCAGCCACCACGGACTCTGCTGCGGCGTCTCCTCGCGCTTCAGTACGCGCGCCAGGATCTTCAGCGGCGGGAAGATCTCGGTCTGCGGCTTGGGCGGCGTCAGCCTGAGCAGCCACCAGATCACCGGCAGTGCCAGCAGGCCCCACAGCACCATGGGGGCGCCAAAGGAGAGCGGCAGCCAACTCATGCGACAGCCTTTCCTGGCCGATCGCCACCAGCGATGCCTGCACGACCGCCAGCGGTCGGCCTGACCGAGGGGCCATCAGTGGTCATCGCCATGTGCAGCCGCACCAGCGCGTCGGAGGCGAGCCGATCGGTGTGGTTGACGGTAAAGCTCCAGCCAAGCCGCTTGCACCAGGCGGCCAGTTCGTGGCGGCGGGCGGTGTAGAGCAGGCGATACTCATCACCCAGCATTTCGGCGCGGCCGGCGGTCAGCTTGTCGCCGGTCTCGGGATCGGTGAATTCGGTGCGGCCGGCATAGGGGAAGGTCTCCTCGGCCGGGTCGGCGACCTCGATCAGGTGGGCGCGCACGCCGTGGCGGGCCAGCACGTCGAGCCAAGCCATCGTCTCCTCGACGGGATCGAGGAAGTCGCTGACGATGACGATGTCGCAGAAGCGCCTGATGTCGGACAGGTCGGGTTTTGCCGGCAGCTCGCCGGCATGCACCAACTGGGCGGCAATGCGTTCGGCGCCGTTGCGGGCGGTGAACGGGTCGGTGAGGCCCGGCCAGGCGATGCGTTCGCCGCTGCGCGACAACAGCTCGGCCATGGCCAGCGCCAGCACCAGCGCGCGCGATTGCTTGGAAACGCTGGCGCCTGTCGATTTGTAGAGCATCGACGGCGAGGGGTCGGCCCACAGCCAGACGGTATGGGCGGCTTCCCATTCGCGGTCGCGCACATAGGTGTGGTCGTCGCGGGCCGAGCGGCGCCAGTCGATGCGCGAGGAATCGCCCTCGACATAGGGCCGGAACTGCCAGAAATTCTCGCCGATGCCGCGCTTGCGGCGGCCGTGCCAGCCGGCGATCACGGTGTTGACGATGCGCCGCGCCTCGACCAGCAGGTCTGGCACAAGCGAGGCCCGCAACCGGCCACGGGCGAGCGCGTCGCGCGTCGCTGCCGGAGCCTGGACCTCGCCGATGCGCGGCATCAAATCCCTTTCACGAGTTTCGCCACCACGTCACGCACGCTGGTGCCTTCGGCGCGGGCGGCGAAGGTCAGCGCCATGCGATGCTGCAGCACCGGCTCGGCCAGCGCACGGACGTCGTCGACCGAGGGCGCCAGCCGTCCGTCGTAAAGCGCGCGCGCCCTTGTGCACAGCATCAGCGCCTGACTGGCGCGCGGGCCGGGACCCCAGGCGACGTTCTTATCGGTCTCGGCATTGCCTTGGCCGGGACGCGCCGAGCGCACCAGCGTCAGGATCGCCTCGACGACGCTTTCAGGCACCGGCATGCGGCGGATCAGCGTCTGGATCTCCTTCAGCCGCACCGGCTGCAGCACGTTTTGCGCTTTCGCGTCCTCGATGCCGGTGGTTTCCAGAAGGATGCGGCGCTCCGCCTCGATTTCGGGATAGAGGATGTCCACCTGCATCAGGAAGCGGTCAAGCTGTGCCTCGGGCAGCGGATAGGTGCCCTCCTGCTCCAGCGGGTTCTGGGTTGCCAGCACGTGGAAGGGCGCCGGCAGGTCATGGCGGGCGCCGGCAATGGTGACGTGGTATTCCTGCATGGCCTGCAGCAGCGCCGACTGGGTGCGCGGCGACGCGCGATTGATCTCGTCGGCCATCAGCAGCTGGGCGAAGATCGGCCCGGAGATGAAGCGGAAGGAGCGTTTTCCGGTCTCGTCCTGCTCCATCACTTCGGAGCCGAGGATATCGGACGGCATCAGATCCGGCGTGAACTGGATGCGACGCGAATCGAGGCCGAGCACGATGCCAAGTGTTTCGACCAGCTTGGTTTTGGCGAGACCCGGCACCCCGACCAGCAGCGCATGGCCACCGGCCAGCAGCGCCACCAGCGTGCGCTCGACGACGCTTTCCTGTCCGAAGATGACCCGGCCGACCCCGTCGCGGATCCGGGAGATGTCGGCAAGCGCCTTTTCGGCCTCGGCGATCATGTCCTTTTCGCTGATCGGGCTTTCCTTGACCATCACGCTCATGCCGCATCGATCCTTGTGGTTGGAATACCATGGCTGGAACAACGGCTGCACCATACCATAAGTTGCCGCGATTCGGCCTCGCGTGGCGCCTACATCGAAACTTAAATCACAGACTTAGGCTGACAAGCGGAACAACAGTGACTATTTCGTGACCATGACGGGACCCTTGGGACATCGTGAAGAAAGCCTGACTGATGCCACCGAGGCGCGTGGTCTCGAGGCGCTGATCTCGCGCGCCGCCCGTGCCGGCAAGGGCGCGGCACCTGTCGAACGCTGGAATCCCGACTTCTGCGGCGATCTGGACATGGAGATCAAGGCCGACGGCACCTGGTTCTATCTGGGCACGCCGATCGGGCGCATGCCGCTGGTGCAGCTTTTCTCCTCGGTGCTGCGCAAGGACGCCGATGGCAGGACCTATCTGGTGACACCGGTGGAAAAGGTCGGCATCCGCGTCGCCGATGCGCCGTTCATCGCCGTCGAAATGGACGTTTCGGGCAGCGGCGAGGCGCAGACAATCACCTTCCGCACCAATGTCGGCGACGTCGTCGAAGCCGGGCCGCAACGGCCGCTGCGGTTTGTCGACGAGAACGAGACCGGCGGGTTGAAGCCCTATGTGCTGGTGCGTGGCCGTCTGGAGGCGCTGGTGGCGCGGCCGGTGATGTATGAACTGGTCGGGCATGGCGAGGAGATCGAAATCGACGGCGAGACGATGTTCGCGGTGCGCTCCAAGGGCGCCGTGTTCCCGATCATGCCGGCGGACCAGTTGAAGCGGTTGAGCGCGTGATGGACCAGGCGACGCCGGCGCCGTTTTCATCCGCGGATTTTCGCGCGCGCTTTGCCGTGCAGCCCGATGCGCATGCAGGCGACGACGACTATGGCGACCATCGCTTCAACCCCGGCCATCCGCGCCTCAACCAGGGCAAGGCGCTGCGCAATGCCGCGGTGCTGATCCCGGTGGTCGATCATGAGGGCGATGCGACGGTTCTTCTGACCAAACGGGCCGAAAAGCTGCGCAGCCATTCGGGGCAGGTGGCCTTTCCCGGCGGCACTATCGATCCGACCGATCCGAGCCCTGAGGCGGCGGCGCTGCGCGAGACCTTCGAGGAGATCGGGCTTGGCCGAGATCGCATCGAGATCATCGGCCGCATGCCCGACTATGTCGCCGGCAGCGGCTACCGCATCGCCCCGGTGCTTGGCATCGTGCGGCCCGGTTTCCAACTGACGCTCAACGCAGACGAGGTCGATGCCGCTTTCGAAGTGCCGCTGCGCTTCCTGATGGACCCGGCCAACCACAAGCGCGACAGCCGTATATGGAACGATCTCGAATGGTTCTTCTACGACATGCCTTACGGCGACCGGCGCATCTGGGGCGTCACCGCCGGCATCCTTCGTACTCTCTATGAAAGGCTCTATGCGTGAGTGTCTCGATCGCGGGCAGGGCCGATTGGCTCACCGACAAGCATCTGCAGCGCCTGCTGTTCGCACTGGCCGAAGGCGGTGAAGAGGCGCGAGTCGCCGGCGGCGCGGTGCGCAACACACTGATGGGCCAGCCGGTCGCCGACATCGACATCGCCACCACCTGCCTGCCGCAGGAAACCCTCCGCCGCGCCGAAGCGGAAGGGTTCAAGGCGGTGCCAACCGGTATCGAGCATGGGACAATCACCGTGGTTGCCGGTGGAAAGCCCTATGAAATCACCACCTTGCGCGCCGATATCGAAACCGACGGGCGGCGCGCGAAAGTGTCGTTCGGGCGCGACTGGAAGCTCGATGCCGAGCGGCGCGACTTCACCATCAACGCGCTCTATGCCGAGGCCGATGGCAAGGTGGTCGACCTGGTCGGCGGCATTGCCGACATCGAGGCGCGCCGGCTGCGATTCATCGGCGACCCGGAAGCGCGCATTCGCGAAGACTACCTGCGCATCCTGCGCTTCTTCCGCTTCTTCGCCTGGTACGGCGACGGACGGCCGGACGCCGAGGGGCTGAAAGCCTGCGCCCGTCTGAAGGAAGGGCTGGCCCAGCTTTCGTCCGAGCGCATCTGGTCGGAACTGAAGAAACTTTTGTCGGCGCCCGATCCGTCACGGGCGCTGCTTTGGATGCGGCAGGCAGGTGTCTTGACCGCGGCGCTGCCGGAAAGCGAGAAATGGGGTATCGATGCCATCCATGGGTTGGCCAAGGCCGGCAAGGATCTGGGCTGGGCACCCGACCCGCTGCTCAGACTGGAAGCGATCGTGCCGCCCGATGCCGCTCGCATGAAGTCGCTCGCCGAGCGGCTCAAACTCTCGACCGCCGAAGCGGATCGCCTGCGCCACTGGGCGCTCGCCACCGCCGTCGAGCCGAAGACGACCGAGGGCGAACTGGCAAAAAGGCTCTATCGCGGCGACCGGCAGGGGTTTGTCGACCGTCTGCGGCTGTCGCTTGCGGCAGCCAGGATGCGCGCCGTCGAGGACAATGAGGCGCTGCTCGAAGCCGGTGGCTTTTCGCGCCTGCTTGGCTTCGCCACCAAATGGGAAAAGCCGTTGTTTCCGCTGAAAGGTGCCGATCTGACGGCGCTCGGCGCAACTCCAGGCCCGAAACTCGGCGAAATCCTGAGGAATCTCGAAGCGGAATGGGTCGAAGCCGGGTTTGCCCCTGATCGCGACGCGCTCCTCAAGCGCGCCGCCGAAGCCTTGCAGGCCGGGTAGATCAGGCCGCGTCGCGGGTCTTTTCGATGCGCGAACGGATCGCCTCGATCATCGTCTCGCGGATGACCGTCTCGCCATGTGTCTCGCGCATGTGCTCGACGGCACGGCGCATGACCTCGGCTTCCTCGTCGGCACGTGTGTGCCAGTCACAGCCGGGCACGAGCGACCCGCAGTGAAATTCCTTCATGAGATTTCTCCTTTTCCTCCGTGGAGCCTGGTCGAGGCTCCGGCACTTTTTTTGGCTCATGTCCGGTTCCAGGGTTGAAACCGCGGACCGCGAACGGGTGAGAAGCATAACACAGATGGGGTGGTATTGGTTGCCGTCAACGGCAAAAGGGCGGAGCAGCATCGCTCCGCCCTCTAAACACTACCCCGAAACAGGGCCAGACATCGTCTCGTCCCGTTTTGGCGGGCAGGCCTTCACTTGGCGATCTTGACAGCCTCGGCAATCTTTTTCTTGCCGCTCATGTCCCATGAGACACGGACTTTTTCACCGACCTGCAGGCCAGGATCCTTGAAGGTCTTGGGAAGCGTAAAAGACGATCCATCGTCGAGGACCAGGCTCATGGCCGTCGTGTCAAAGGTCTTGATCGTCCCGGTGGTGTGCTTGACGGCGGCGAACGCCACCGAACCGGAAGCGAGAAGGGCAGCGGCGGCCGTCGAAACAATGATCTTGCGCATTGCGAAGTACTCCTGGAAAGGCGGGTATCTTTTTGACGAAGATGTCCCGCGTCGTCTTGGGCCGTCCGGTCGCGTCGGGTCGCGGCTCGCTTTGTCTTGACGCAATTCCGGTCGGAAAGCCGTTTCGCACTTTCCTGAAATTGCGCGCAGGCGAACCGCCGGCGCTTCCCGACCCCACGCCACAAATAGACCAGTCTTTTCAAGAGCCTATTAGACGAAAAAGAAATTTTCCGCCGCATCGTGTGCCACATTCCATGCCCATTTCGAGCGAATGGGACATCAATGCGGCTCACGCCGGGCTCACCATTTTGTTACGGCCAGCGGACCTCGGGCGGCAGGCTGGAGAGGATGGCGGCGACATTGCCGCCGGTCTTCAGTCCGAATATGGTGCCGCGATCGTGAAGCAGATTGAATTCGACGTAGCGGCCGCGGCGGATGAGCTGTTCGTCACGGTCGCCATCGGTCCAGTTCTCGTTGAAGTTGGCGCGCACAAGGTGGCCGTAGACGACGAGAAAAGCGCGGCCGACATCCTGGACGAAGTTGAAATCGGCATTCCAGCCGCCCTTGTCCTCACCCGAATGCAGCCAGTCGAAGAAGATGCCACCGGTGCCGCGCGGCTCGTTGCGGTGCGACAGATAGAAGTACTCGTCGCACCAGGCCTTGAATTTTGGGTAATCGGCCACCGCGACATTCTTCTCGCAAGCGAATTGCATGGCGCGATGGAAGGCGACCGTGTCGGGGTCGTCCTGGGTGCGGCGGCGATCGAGCACCGGTGTCAGATCGGCACCGCCGCCGAACCATTGGCTGGATGTGACCACCATGCGCGTGTTCATGTGCACGGCCGGAACGTTGGGATTCCATGGGTGCGCGATCAGCGAAATGCCGGATGCCCAGAAGCGCGGGTCTTCCTCGGCACCGGGCATCTGCTTCCTGAATTCGGGTGAGAACTCGCCATGGACGGTCGATGTGTGGACGCCGACCTTTTCGAAGACGCGACCGTGCATCATCGACATGGTGCCGCCGCCGCCGCGCCCCTCGTCACGTTCCCATGGCGTCTTTTCGAAGCGGCCGGGCGACCACGAGGCCAGCGGCCCGCCAAGATCCTGCTCGATCTGCTCGAAGGTGGCGCAGATGCGTTCGCGCAGCGCCTCGAACCAGAGGCGCGCCTTCATCTTCTTCTGTTCGATGTCGGCGGGCAGGCCCGCCGGTATTTCTGGTCGTTCCAAATGCCGTCTCCGGTTGGGGCGGCGAGTCCCACAAATGACTCGTCTTTTGCCGGCGCGATCCCTAATCTCTTAGGGGACAGGGTCAAGTGTCATTACGGTGCAGGAGTTGTTTCGTGCGCACCCCGGCAAGACCGCCGCTGGATGGCCTAAAGAAAAGGCTCGACCAAAGCCGTGCCGAGCGCGTGCGTATGCCGCGCGACGGTTTCCTGCGCGAGACCTTCGTGCTGCCACGCTCCGATGCCCGGCTCAAGGCCAAGGAATGGTTCGAGCGCTTTCCCAAGCAGGCCTACTGGACCGAGATCGAAAGCTGGTTCGAGCGGCCGGGCGACCTGATCGAGTTCACCATCAGGCGGTTGCCTGCGGCCGACTAGGACTTCGTCGCCCCGTTTACGGGGAGAGGGTGCCGGCAGGCAGGTTGAGGGGCGGCGCGAACCTCTCAATGCTGGCGCCGCCCCTCATCCGCCTTCACTGCGTTCAGGCACCTTCTCCCCGTGAACGGGGAGAAGGAAGAGCGACCAGCCTCCTTGCCCCCGTTCCCTCGCGTGCCAGCCGGTCACCCTTGTTGCGCAGCGGGCATTTGTCGATCGACATGCAGCCGCAGCCGATGCAGTCGGTCAGCCCGTCGCGCAGTTTCTTCAACTGGGCGATCTTGTGATCGAGCCCGTCGCGCCAGGCGGTCGACAAAAGGTTCCAGTCGTCGCGCGTCGGCGTGCGGCTTTCGGGCAGTGATTCAAGTGCGGCACCGATTTCGGCCAGCGAGATGCCGACCTCCTGTGCGACCTTGATGATCGCCACGCGCCGCAGCACGTCGCGGCCGTAGCGGCGCTGGTTGCCCGACGTGCGGTGGCTGCGGATCAAGCCGCGGGCCTCGTAGAAATGCAGCGCCGACACCGCCACCCCGCTGCGCATGGCCACCTGGCCAACCGTTAATTCCGTTACAGGCGCCATGTCTGATTTTCCGTCCCGATTTTTCTGCTTGACCTCAAGTTAAGTTGAGCTTGTAGCGAAGAAACCCTGGATGTGCAAACGAAGGAGAAGGCGATGTGCGCCTGGGTCGAGATGTCGGGAGACGGAGTGCCGTTATCCGAGTTGCCGGATGGCTTCGCCCACCACCATGGCGACGGAGAGCGCCACGTTGATGCTGCGCGCCGTACCCTGCATGGGGATGGTCAGGCGCGCATCCGCCGCCTGATGGACAGGATCCGGCACGCCTGCGGATTCGCGGCCGAACAGGAGGACGTCATTGTCCGCGAAGCTGAAGCTGGTGTAGGCCGTCGTGGCTTTGGTCGACAGCAGCACCAGCCGGTGCGAACCAGCCTTGCGCCATTCCTCGAAGGCGTGCCAGTCGACATGCCGGGTCAGGGCAGCCATTTCGAGATAGTCCATGCCGGCTCGCTTGAGCGCCTTGTCGGAGAGCGGAAATCCGGCCGGTTCGATGATGTCGACGCCAAGTCCGAGGCACGCGGCGAAGCGCAGGATTGTTCCGGTGTTGCCGGCAATGTCAGGCTGGTAGAGCGCGATGCGGAGACGACGGTTCATTTCCGCGTCCTTCTAATAAGTGGCGGATCGGCCACAGCGGCTTGGCGGTTTTGGAAATTGCTGGACCTGCGGGTGGCCATTTTCTGCGAAGTCGGGTATACAACCAGCATTGTCAACCCGAACCGATGGAGGGGTAATTCATGATGACCATGCACATCCAGCGCCCCTCTCGTGGGCTTACCTGCCTGCCGGCGGTTTCGGTACGACGATTCTCCTGACTCTCTAAGACTTGATCGCACCGATTCCCGCCGAAACGATTTTTCGGCACTCGAAGGAATCCTGCGATGTTTTTCAAAAAGTCAAAAGGGCTGAACGCCCCAACTGAAGCTGTCCGGACCGACACTCGTCATGTCCGGACCGATGCAATGCGTGCCTCCGGGCGAATGCCGGCGGACGATATTGCTTCGCCTTTTTATCTCGATTTTCACACGGAGGACGGACCGATGTTCGATCCCTACAGAATACCGGGCTCGAGGAGCCTGCATATCCACCGACTGCCGACCTGGGCGCTGCTGATCGGCGACACCTATTCGTCGGCGGTTCACGCCGAGGTTCGCCGCCGGCCGCATCGCGGCATGCTGCCGGATGTCGATTTTTCGCGCGCGGTTCCCGATCCCGGGCGGCCGTCGCTGGTGCGCCGGATCATCCGGCTGATCCGGCCTGGCGCGAAAAACCGGGCTGGCGGCACCGTGTCGTCAGGATCGTCTGGCGCAGCTGTCGGCGAAAAGCCCGCGAGCCCCTATATTGCGCGAAGCATTGCCGACGGTCCGGGTGATTCCGGACCGTCGGCACTCGACGCCATGGGTTCCGGGGACTTCGTACGCTCACGTGCCGCGTAAGCGGCAAACACATTTCACAGGCATGACCTATGTTGTTGTTTAGCTGGTTTGAAAAAAGGCTCGATCCGTTCCCCGCGGCGGAACCGGTCGAGCCGCCCAAGACGCTGGTTGCCTTCTGCGTGCATTATACGCGCGGCGCCTGGCCCTATATCCTTTTCGACGCAGTGCTGGTGACGGCCATCGCGATCGCGGAAGTGTGGATGTTCGGCTTCCTCGGCCGCATCGTCGACTGGCTGTCGGGGCAGAATCGCGAAACCTTCCTGCAGACGGAAGCCTGGAAGCTTGCCGGCATGGCCTTCATCGTGCTGTTCGCACTGCCGGGCACGGTATGGCTGCATTCGCTGCTCAACCAGCAAACGCTGATGGGCAACTATCCCATGCGCATCCGCTGGCAGGTGCACCGCTATCTGCTCAAGCAGTCGATGAGTTTCTACCAGGACGAGTTCGCCGGCCGCATCGCGACCAAGCTGATGCAGACGGCCCTCGCCGTGCGCGAATGCGTCATCAAGGTGATCGACGTCCTGAATTACGTTATCGTCTACTTCCTCGGCATGCTGCTCATCGTCGGCTCGGCCGACTGGCGGCTGGCCGCGCCGCTCGGCGTCTGGCTGGTCGGCTATATCCTTTTGCTGCGGTTTTTCATTCCCCGGCTGGGCAAGGTCGGCGAGGAACAGGCCAATGCGCGCTCGATCATGACGGGCCGGGTCGTCGACAGCTACTCAAACATCCAGACGGTCAAGCTGTTCAGCCATGCACGCCGCGAAGCGTCATTCGCCAAAGACGGTATGTCCGGCTTTCTCGAAACGGTCTACCGGTCGATGCGCCTGGTGACAGTGCTTTTCGGCTCGCTCTACATACTGAACGCGCTGCTCTTGTTCTCGGTGACCGCGATGGCGCTGTGGCTGTGGCTGGGGCAAGCAGTGACGATCGGCGCGGTCGCCGTGGTCATCGGCCTTGTGCTCAGGTTGTGGGGCATGTCGCAATGGATCATGTGGGAAATGTCGGGCCTGTTCGAGAACATCGGCACGGTGCAGGACGGTATCGCCTCGATCTCGCTGCCGCGCCTTGTCGAGGACAGGCCGGACGCGAAGGAGATCAGCGTCTCCAGGGGGGAGATCCGCTTCGAGGACATCCGCTTCCACTACGGCAAGCAGAAGGGTGTGATCGAGGGCCTGTCGCTGGCGGTGAAGCCGGGCGAGAAGGTCGGCATCGTCGGCCGTTCCGGCGCAGGCAAGTCGACGCTGGTCAACCTGTTGCTGCGCTTCTACGACCTCGAAGCCGGGCAGATATTGGTCGATGGCCAGGAAATCGCCGCTGTGAAGCAGGATTCGCTTCGTGCGCAGATCGGCATGGTCACGCAGGACACCTCGCTGCTGCATCGTTCGGTGCGCGAGAACATCCTTTATGGCCGGCCCGATGCAACCGACGAGATGCTTGTCGAGGCGGCGCGGCGCGCCGAGGCGCTGGACTTCATATCGGGGCTTTCGGATGCCAGCGGCCGCAAGGGCTTCGACGCCCATGTCGGTGACCGCGGCGTCAAATTGTCCGGTGGCCAGCGGCAACGCGTCGCCATTGCTCGCGTTATGTTGAAGGACGCACCTATACTTATCCTTGACGAAGCGACCTCGGCGCTTGATTCCGAAGCCGAGGCGGCGATCCAGGAGAATCTCTACAAGCTCATGCAAGGCAAGACCGTCATCGCCATCGCGCACCGGCTGTCGACCATCGCGGCGATGGACAGGCTGGTGGTGATGGACAAGGGCCGTGTCATCGAGGAAGGTTCGCACGAAGAACTCGTCGCCAAGGGCGGGCTCTACGCGCAGCTCTGGCAGCGCCAGTCGGGCGGGTTCCTGCTTGAGGACGGTCCCGCCGACGCCGCCAACGACGCACTTGCAAAGAGGCAAGCCGCAGAATGATGGCCGCCGCATGATGACAGCCGTCTATCGCTGGTTCGAGAACTGGGTCTATCCGTTCAGGGAGCCGGCGAATCTTCGGCCACCGATCAGTGTCGGCGGCTTTCTCTGGCACTATGTCGGCCAGGCGAAGTTCGCCTTCTTCGCCATGCTGGTCATCGGCGGCATCGCGCCACTGGTCGAGGCCGGCCTGTTCTACTTCGTCGGGCGGCTGGTCGATATTCTCGACCAGCTTCCCGCCGAGCGCAGCTGGCACGCACTGTGGGCCGCCGCCGGCCCTGAACTGGTTTTCATGGCCGTGGTGGTGCTGGTCATCCGCACCGTCGTCGTCGGCCTGTCGGCGCTGGTCGACGAACAGACGATCACGCCGGGCTTCTACAATCTGGTGCGCTGGCAGGCGCACCGGCATGTCTCGCGCCAGTCCTACGCCTTTTTCCAGAACGATTTCGCCGGCCGCATCGCGACAAAGGTCTGGCAGGCGGGCCAGGCGACCGGCGACTTGATGGAAAGCTTCATCGAGGTCGTCTGGTTTATGATCGTCTACACGGTGACGACGCTGGCGCTGGTCGCAGGCCTCGATCTCAGGCTGGCGGTTCTGGTGGTGATCTGGATTTCCGCCTTCGGCTGGCTGGCCAAGCTCTATTTGCCGGCAATCCGCAAGCATGCCGAGGAAACAGCCGAGGCCGGCTCGATGATCACCGGCCGCATCGTCGATTCCTATTCCAACGTGCAGACGCTGAAACTGTTCTCGGCCGATGGCGACGACCGCTACATCAGGAACGGTTTCGACATCTATCTCGACGCATTGCGCCCGTTCACCCGCCGGCTGACCGGCGTGCGCATGGCGCTGACCACGCTGTCAGGCATCATGATCACGGCGATCGGCTGCTTTGCCGTCTATCTCTGGGTCGAGGGCTCGATCACCGTCGGCGCGGTCGCCTTCACCCTGTCGCTGGTGCTGCGGCTCAACATGCTGCTCGGCCGGCTGATGATGCAGCTCAACAGCATCTTGCGAAACCTCGGCGTGCTGGAGAACTCCAAGGCGCTGATTTCGCAGCCGCTCGGCCTCACCGATGCGCCCGACGCCAAGGAACTCGTCGTGGCAGGCGGCCGTATCGCGGTGAAGAACGTCGAGTTCCACTACGGCAAAGGTTTCGGCGTGCTGAACGGCATCGACCTTGTCGTCAGGCCAGGCGAGAAGGTCGGGCTGGTCGGACCGTCCGGCGCCGGCAAGACGACCCTCGCCAATCTGATCCTGCGCCTCTACGATCTCGAGAGCGGGTCGATCACCATCGATGGCCAGGATGTCGCCAAAGTTACGCAGAATTCGCTGCGCGCCAATATCGGCGTCGTCAGCCAGGACACGGCGCTGTTCCACCGTTCGCTGCGCGACAACATCAAGCTCGGCATGCCTGACGCGACCGATGCGGAGGTGATCGCGGCGGCGAAAAAGGCCGAGGCGCACGAGTTCATCCTGACCTTGCGCGACAACAGGGACC
Organism: Mesorhizobium sp. M7A.F.Ca.CA.001.04.2.1; assembly: GCF_003998485.1. Taxonomy (NCBI): domain Bacteria; kingdom Pseudomonadati; phylum Pseudomonadota; class Alphaproteobacteria; order Hyphomicrobiales; family Phyllobacteriaceae; genus Mesorhizobium; species Mesorhizobium sp. M7A.F.Ca.CA.001.04.2.1. The sequence continues at coordinate 7,486 of NZ_RZQT01000099.1, read as the reverse complement.
GCGCCGGCTACGAGGCGTTTGTCGGCGAGCGCGGCGTCAAGCTGTCGGGAGGCCAGCGCCAGCGCGTGGCGATCGCCCGCGTCTTCCTCAAGGATGCGCCGATCCTGATTCTCGATGAGGCGACCTCGGCACTCGATTCCGACATCGAGGCGGCGATCCAGGAGAATCTGACGCGGCTGATGGAAAACAAGACGGTCATCGCCATCGCCCACCGGCTGTCGACGATCGCAGCACTCGATCGTCTGGTGGTGCTCGACGGCGGCCGCATTGTCGAGCAAGGCACGCATGACCAATTGGTGGCGCTCGACGGGCTCTATGCGCGGCTGTGGAAGCGGCAGTCCGGCGGTTTTCTCTATCACGAGGACAGCGTGCTCGAAGAGACGCGCCCGGCGGAGTAGCTCCATGGGTGGATCGACAGGCGCCATCCCAGAGGTCGGCTACGTGCTCAAGCGGCTCCGGCCGACCATGCCGGCCTTCGACACGCTGAAGGAAGAGAGCCGGCTGGAAGGCTACTGGATGCTGGTACGCCTTGCGGATGGCTGGGCAAGTGGCCGCAACAAGTTCCTGAAACGGGGGGAGGCGCTGTACGGAGCATGGTATGGAAGGGAACTCGCCGGCGTGTGCGGGTTGAACATCGATCCCTATTTCGAGGGCAGGGGCCACGGCCGGGTCCGGCACCTGTTTGTGAGCGCGCGCCACCGTCGCGCCGGCCTTGGCCGGATGCTGGTCGAAACCGTTGTCGACAGGGCACGTCACCATTTCGCCATGCTGAACACCCGCGCGCCGCAAGAAGCCTTCGGTTTCTATGAACGGCTTGGCTTTCAGCGCGTAGCAGGCGAAGAGTTCGTCACACACCGCATGGTTTTCGGGAAAGGAGGCTGAAATGTCCTTGCGTCCGCCATCTCATCTTGCCGGCGCCTCGGCCGCCGAAGCCGCCTTCGACGCGCTCGGCCATGAAATATTGGCGGAAAAGGCGGCAGCACTCGGCCGCGCCGGCCAGCGGGTAGAGGAAACGCTGGCCAGGCTGCGCGACAATGCCGACGAGCAACTGCGCCCCCTTCTGCTCAAGGATGCCGCCGAGGCGGTGCATGGCTATTTCATCCAGCGCGAGCTGTGCGGCTTGCGCAAGCACGATGCCGTCATTCGTGAATACAACATCCCGAAAGCGGTGCTGGCCAGGCTCGGCGCGAAATAGGGATCACTCCAGCCATTCGGTGATGAAGCTGCCGTTCTCGTGGATGTCGGTCGTTTCCAGTGGGCCTGGGCCGAGATTGGTGAATTTGTGCGGCGTATTGGGTGGCACGATCAGGATCTGGCCGGCGGATGCCTCGATTTCCTGGTCGCCGACAGTGAACAGGCCGGTGCCCTGGCGGATGATGAAGATCTCCGCGTAGGGATGTGTGTGCAGGCGCGGGCCGCCGCCGACATCAGGCAGATAGTTGAAGATCAGGCAGGAGTTGGAGCCGTAGGCGCCACATTGCAACTCGCCCTTCCAATGGTCCGAGCGAACGGCCCAGGTGTCGCGGTCTATGACGTGTGCCATGATGACAAGGATAGACCCGGCTGGGGCCTTGTGTCGAGCCGAACAAGGGCGTCGGATTTGCGGTTGTTTCCCGGTTGTTTAGTGATGGTTGGCGGCTATCCGGCGTCGTGTTGACCGGCGGCGGATTTTGTCCCCGCGACAATCTGCCCTTGTGCCTTCACCCGTCTGGACAAAAACGGGCTTCACGCATAAACCGAAGTCCAAATGCCGGAGGAATTCGCAAGCCTGTTCGCCATGCGCTGTCGGGTTGGCGTAATTGAGCGGGGAACAAGGCTCAACCACCGGCACGGAAGAGGCGAAAGGATCAGGCACCCGTGAGCGCAACCGACACCCAGGATCCCAACCGTCGTGATTTTCTCTACGTCGCCACCGGCATGGCCGCAGTGGTCGGCGCGGGTGCTTTCGCGTGGCCGTTCATCGACCAGATGCGCCCTGACGCCTCGACGCTGGCGCTCGCCTCGGTCGAAGTCGACGTCGCCTCGCTGACGCCGGGCATGTCGCTGATCGTCAAATGGCGCGGCAAGCCGGTCGTGGTCCGCAACCGCACCGAACAGGAAATGAAGGACGGCGAGGCGGTCAAGCTGGCCGATCTCAAGGATCCGATCGCCCGCAACGCCAATCTCCCGGCCGACGCACCGGCGACCGACGCCAATCGCACCACGCCCGGCAAGGAAGCCTGGATGGTGATGGTTCAGGTCTGCACGCATCTCGGCTGCATTCCGCTTGGCCAGGAAGGCGATTTCGGCGGCTGGTTCTGCCCGTGCCACGGTTCGCAATACGACACCGCCGGCCGCATCCGCAAAGGCCCGGCGCCGGAGAACATGGCGGTTCCGGTATTCAAGTTCATTTCCGATACCAAGATCCTTATCGGTTGAGGCAGGGGGATATTTCGATGAGCGAGGGACACTCGACCTATACGCCCAAAACCGGTCTCGGACGCTGGTTCGACGCCCGCATGCCGCTGCCGCGGCTGGTCTATGACAGCTTCGTTGCCTATCCGGTGCCGCGCAACCTCAACTATGCATGGACCTTTGGCGGCATCCTGTCGATCATGCTGGTGGCGCAGATCCTGACCGGCATCGTGCTGGCCATGCATTACACGGCCGACACCAATCTGGCCTTCGGCTCGGTCGAGAAGATCATGCGCGACGTGAATTCGGGCTGGCTGCTGCGCTACATGCATTCGAACGGCGCCTCGTTCTTCTTCGTCGCCGTCTACATCCACATCTTCCGTGGCCTCTATTACGGCTCCTACAAGGCGCCGCGCGAACTGCTGTGGATCCTCGGCTGCATCATCTATCTCCTGATGATGGCGACCGGCTTCATGGGCTACGTGCTGCCATGGGGCCAGATGAGCTTCTGGGGCGCCACCGTCATCACCGGCTTCTTCAGCGCCATTCCGCTGGTCGGCGACTGGATCCAGCAGCTGCTGCTCGGCGGCTTTGCCGTCGACAACCCGACGCTGAACCGTTTCTTTGCGCTGCACTATCTGTTGCCGTTCATGATCGCCGGCGTTGTCGTGCTGCACATCTGGGCGCTGCATGTAGTCGGCCAGTCGAACCCGACGGGCATCGAGGTCAAGTCGAAGACCGACACCGTGGCCTTCACCCCCTACGCGACCATCAAGGACGCGTTCGGCATGATTGTGTTCCTGTTCTTCTTCGCCTATTTCGTCTTCTACCTGCCGAACTATCTCGGTCATCCCGACAACTACATCGTCGCCAACCCGCTGAAGACGCCGGCCCACATCGTGCCCGAATGGTACTTCCTGCCGTTCTACGCGATCCTGCGCGCCATCACCTTCAATGTCGGGCCGATCAACTCCAAGCTCGGCGGCGTGCTATGCATGTTCGGCGCCATCGTCATGTTGTTCCTGGTGCCGTGGCTCGACACTTCGAAGGTGCGCTCGGCTGTTTACCGGCCCTGGTACAAGCTGTTCTTCTGGCTGTTCGTGGCCGATGCCATCCTGCTTGGCTGGCTGGGCTCGCAGCCGGCGGAAGGCAGCTATGTGTTCATGGCGCAGATGGCGACATTGTTCTACTTCGCCTTCTTCCTGATCGCGCTGCCGGTGCTCGGCCTGATTGAGACGCCGCGACGGTTGCCGAACTCGATCACCGAGGCGGTGCTCGAGAAGAACAAGGGCGGCAGCGGACATCCGGCGGGCGCTACGGCGGCTCCGGAAACCAAAGGCTGAGCGGGTAGAGAATCTAAGGGGATTTGGCATGAAAAAGATTCTCACCTCGCTGGCGCTGATCGGCCTTGTGGCCGTCGCCGCTGGGGCCGCGGGCACTCGGGCGATCGCCGCCGAAGAGGCACACAATGTGGCCAATCCGACGCATTTCCCGATCGACGAGCCGAAGGAAATGGACTGGAGTTTCACCGGCCCATTCGGCACCTATGACAAGGCGCAGCTGCAGCGCGGCCTCAAGGTCTACAAGGAAGTCTGCTCGGCCTGCCATTCGATGAACCTGGTGGCGTTCCGCACGCTGTCGGACCTCGGCTATTCCGATGCGCAGATCAAGACGCTGTCGGCCGAGTACACCATCCACGACGGTCCCAACGATGCCGGCGACATGTTCGACCGTCCCGGCAAGCCGTCCGACCACTTCCCGCCGCCCTTCGCCAATGAGGAAGCCGCCGCTGCCTCCAATGGCGGTGCTGCTCCGCCAGACATGTCCCTGCTGGCCAAGGCTCGCGGTGTCGAACGCGGTTTTCCGCAGTTCGTCTTCGATATCTTCACCCAGTACGACGCGGGCGGCCCCGACTATATCCACTCGCTGCTGACCGGCTACGACCAGACGCCGCCTGCCGGCATGGTGATCCCGGAAGGCACCCACTACAATCCGTACTTCATGTCCGGCGTGTCGCTGAAGATGCCCAAGCCGCTCTCCGACGGCCAGGTGACCTATGATGACGGTGCGCCGCAGACCATCGACCAGTATTCCCGCGACGTCTCCGCCTTTCTGGCCTGGGCGGCCGAGCCGCATATGGAAGACCGCAAGAAGACCGGTTTTCGCGTTCTGGTGTTCCTGCTTTTGTTCGGCGCGCTGGTCTATCTCACCAAGCGCAAGGTGTGGGAAGGCGTGGCGCATTAAGCCACACGATCAAGTGATCACGAAGGGCGCCGAGAGGCGCCCTTTTGCATTTCCAGAAGCCGGCCATGTCACATGGCCGTCACCGCATCCGGCGATCCTGTGCTGCTCTCATCAAAGGATCGCACCCATGAAAAGATACGCATCGCTCGCGGCAGGCCTGTTGCTGCTCATCGTCGGCTCGGCCGCGCAAGCGGAAGACGCCCAGCCTTTCGTCACCAACAAGGATGTCGACCTGACGATGATCCTGCCGCCGCCGCCGGCAAACGATTCGGCGCAGACCAAGGCCGAACTCGGCGAGGTGCTGATGCTGCAGGTGACACGCACGCCCGAGATGGTAGCCAGCGCCGTCGCCGATGCCGACGAGAATGTCTGGCGCTTCGCCAACGTCATGGGGCCGAAATTCAACAAGGAAACGCTGCCCAAATTCAGCGCCTTCTTCGACCGCGTCGTGGCCACCGAAGGCGCCGTCGTCGATCCGGCCAAGGATATCTGGAAGCGCCCGCGTCCGCACCAGCTCAGCGACCTCGTCAAGCCGGCGGTCAAGCTGTCGAGTTCGGGTTCCTGGCCGTCCGGCCACGCCACCGTCGGCACCATGATGGGCATCATCCTGTCCGATATGGTTCCGGAAAAGCGCGCCGAGATCATGGCGCGTGCGGCCGAATACGCCCACAACCGCGAGGTCGGCGGCATCCACTATGCGTCCGACGTCGAGATGGGCAGGATTTCCGGCAGCGTCATCGCCGCGGTCCTGCTCAACCGGGACGACTTTAAGGCCGAATATGAAGTGGCCAGGGCCGAGCTTCGTTCGGATCTCGGCATGTAATCTTCGTCAATCGGATCAGACCAGAAAGGGGCGCTTCGGCGTCCCTTTTTTGCTCATGGCCATGTCCGAAGGGCGGTTCGAAAAATAGTCCGTTGGCACGCCGACAACAGGTTGATATTCGATGCATCGAACGGTGGCGAGAAACTTGTCCCGCCATGGCCTTTGGAATTCGATGATGCGGCTCAGCGACTGTCACAACTTTTCCGATTTCCGCCGCATGGCGCAGCAGCGGCTGCCGGGACCGATCTTCAACTACATCGACGGCGCGGCGGACGACGAGGTCACCTATCGCCGCAACACCGAAAGCTTCGAGACCTGCGACCTCGTTCCCAACGTGCTGCGCGGGGTGAGCGAGGTCGACATGTCGGTGACGGTCATGGGCCAGAAGCTGGCGATGCCGTTCTATTGCTCGCCGACCGCCTTGCAGCGCCTGTTCCATCACCAGGGCGAGCGCGCGGTCGCCAAGGCCGCCGCCAAATACGGCACGATGTTCGGCGTGTCGTCGCTGGGCACTGTCAGCCTCGAGGAGGCGCGCAGCATCAGCAGCGGCCCGCAAGTCTACCAGTTCTATTTCCACCGGGATCGCGGTCTTAACCGGGCGATGATGCAGCGGGCAAAGGCGGTCGGGGTCGAGGTGATGATGCTGACCGTCGACAGCATCACCGGGGGAAACCGCGAGCGCGACAAACGAACCGGCTTTGCCATTCCCTTCAAGCTCAACCTTACCGGAATGGCGCAGTTCGCGCTCAAGCCGGCCTGGGCGATCAACTATTTCACCCATGAGGGCTTCAAGCTGCCGCAGCTCGACGAGCATGTCGACATGGGCGGCGGCACGATGTCGATCAGCCGTTACTTCACCGAGATGCTCGATCCGTCGATGACATGGGACGACGTCGCCGAGATGGTCAAGCTCTGGTCGGGTCCGTTCTGCCTCAAGGGCGTCATGTCGGTGGAGGATGCCAAACGCGCTGTCGACATCGGCTGCAGCGGCATCGTGCTGTCGAACCATGGCGGGCGGCAGTTGGATGGCTCACGGGCGGCGTTCGACCAGCTTGCCGAGATCGTCGATGCCGTTGGCGACAGGATCGACGTCATCATGGATGGCGGCGTGCAGCGCGGCACACACGTGCTGAAAGCGCTGTCGCTCGGCGCCAAGGCCGTCGGCGTCGGACGCTACTATCTGTTTCCGCTCGCGGCGGCCGGCCAGCCCGGCGTGGAACGGGCGCTCGAACAGATGCGGGTCGAGATCGAACGCGGCATGAAGCTGATGGGCTGCAGCTCGATCGAACAATTGTCGCGCAACAATCTCCGTTTCAGGTAATCTCGACCCATGAAATCCTCGCTCGAAGACACGCTGCTTGCCGCGATCCGCACCATTCCGGACTATCCCAAGCCCGGCATCCTGTTTCGCGACATCACCACGCTGCTTGGCAATGCGCGCGCCTTCCGCCGCGCCATCGACGAACTGGTGCATCCCTATGCCGGCCAGAAGATCGACAAGATCGCCGGCATTGAGGCGCGCGGCTTCATCCTTGGCGGCGCCGTCGCCCATCAGCTCTCGGCCGGTTTCGTGCCGATCCGCAAGAAAGGCAAGCTGCCCTACGAGACGGTGCGCGTCGCCTACAGCCTGGAATACGGGCTGGACGAAATGGAGATGCACAAGGACGGTGTTGCTCCGGGCGAGAAAGTGATCCTGGTCGACGATCTGATCGCCACCGGCGGCACGGCTGAAGCGGCGGTCAAGCTGCTGCGCCAGATAGGTGCCGACATCCTCGCCGCCTGTTTCGTCATCGACCTGCCGGACCTCGGCGGCCGTGCCAAGCTGGAGGCGCTTGGCGTGCCGGTGCGGACGCTGATCGGGTTCGAGGGGCATTGAGTGTTCTTCCCTTCTCCCACATGGGCTAGCGTGCGCACACATTTGCTTCGTGCTGTGGTCAAGCGTGAAGAAGCGACGCCGGAAAATGGCTTGAAGTGTTTGAATCGCATGTGATTCTGTAGCTGCCATTGTTCTGGAGGCTACGACGA
>NZ_RZQT01000098.1:0-21515 GCF_003998485.1 Mesorhizobium sp. M7A.F.Ca.CA.001.04.2.1 | reverse complement strand
GTTCGCGAAGATCATTGGAAAAAGGTCGCGTCATCAGATGCTGGCCTCCACTCCAGCCAGCATCTTGAATCACAAAACTCACAAATCGGGAATCCCCTACGATTCCATCAAGTCGTGAACCGCTCTAGCCGCCCAGGTCCTTCGGCCGCAAGCAATGTGTCAGCCGGGCGGGGGACACGACGGACCAATCGCCTTCGAAGACCACCCGGGCCAAGGCTGCCGTCGGGAATTTTTCCTCAAGTCTCGCGATCGCCTTGGCGTCCGACCCCGGCCCGGCAAGCTTTCTGGCCAACTGCTCCAGGCCCGGATTGTGGCCAATTGCCAGCAAGCTGCCGCTCGAAGCGTCGGTTTGACCAATCTGGCTCAGAATGTCCGCCGCTGAAGCATCGTAGAGCGCCTTGAGGAATGCGACCCGGGGCTGGACGGGCAGCTCCGCCGCCACAAGCCGCCAGGTCTCGCGGGTGCGAAGCGCCGTCGATACCAGCACCAGGTCCGGCAGCCAGCCCCGCGCCGCAAGTTCGCGCCCCATCAACCGGGCTGCCTTGGATCCGCGTTCGGCCAAAGGCCGGTCGAAATCATCGAGATCAGGGTCGTCCCAGCTGGATTTGGCATGACGGAGAAGAAGTAGTTGTCTCATCGATGTTGGTCAGGACCAGGGAGACTGATCAGACGAGTGCGGGCCTTTTGTTTGATCGCCTCAATGTCGAAGGGATCGAACGGGCCGCTTTCCAGTCCTTCCAGCCAAGCTCTGCGCAGCCGGTCCGTTTCGGCCTGGCAGCGAGTCCGATTTGGCGGTTCCAGGCTAAGCGCCGTTGTCATTCCCGCTCTAGGCTCAAGGCGTGATGCGCGCCAGATGCTCGAGGTCGGCTTCCTCGCGCAGCGGATCCGGGGCCATCACCACCGAGGTGCCGTTGTCGGCATCGTCGGCAAAGTGGGCAAGCACGGTGCGGCCGGCCTCCATGCGCGCCTTGCCTTCGGCGACCAGCCCCAGCGCCAGCGGATAGAGCCGGTGTTCGGTCTTCAGCACGCGGGCTGCCAATGTATCGGCGGTGTCGCCGACCATCACCGGCACGGCTGCCTGTGCGATGATCGGGCCGTCATCCATCTCGGAGGTGACGAAGTGCACGGTGCAGCCATGGATGCGGATGCCGGCGGCCAGCGCGCGCGCATGGGTGTCGAGCCCCTTGAAGGCCGGCAGCAGGGCAGGGTGGATATTGATCATGCGGCCCTGCCATTTCTGGACGAAGCCGGGGCTAAGGATGCGCATATAGCCGGCCAGCGCCACGATCTCGGCGTTGAAGGCCGTAAGGGCCGCGTCGATGGCGGCGTCATGCGCCTGCTTGCTGCCGTGGTCGGCACGTGAGACGACCTGCGTGGCGATGCCGCGCGCCCTGGCGATGCCGAGCCCGGCGGCATCCGCCTTATCGGAAATGACACCGACGATCTCGGCCGGGAACGACGGGTCGCTGGCCGCGGCAATCAGCGCGGTCATGTTGGAGCCGCGTCCCGAGATCAGGACAACGGTGCGTTTCCTCTGCGCGCTCATAGGCCGATCGAACCCCGATAGATGACGCCTGCGTCGCGGCGCGGCACGATGCGGCCGATCGGCGTCACCGTCTCGCCGGCTTCCTGTAGCACGGCCGCGACCTGCGCCGCCTGGCCGGACGCGACCGCCAGGATCATGCCGATGCCGCAATTGAAGGTGCGCATCATTTCTTCCGGCGCCACGCCGCCGGTCTTGGCCAGCCACGAAAACACGGGAGGAACGTCGATCGCCTCGAGGTCGAGCTCGGCCGAAAAATCCTTGGGCAGCACGCGGGGAATGTTTTCCGGGAAGCCGCCGCCGGTGATGTGGGCGAGCGCCTTGATACCATGCGTGTTGCGGATCGCCTTGAGAATCGACTTGACGTAGATGCGGGTCGGCTCGAGCAGTGCTTCGGCCAGAGTGGCCTCGTCGTTGAACGGTGCCGGATCGCTCCACGACAGGCCGCTGACGGCGACGATGCGGCGCACCAGCGAATAGCCGTTCGAGTGCAGGCCGGAGGAAGCCAGGCCCAGCAGCACGTCGCCTTCGACAATGTCATCGGTGGGCAGCAATTGGCCGCGTTCGGCGGCACCCACCGCAAAGCCGGCGAGGTCGTAGTCGTTGCCGTGATACATGCCGGGCATCTCGGCGGTCTCGCCGCCGATCAGCGCGCAGCCGGCCTGGCGGCAGCCCTCGGCAATGCCGCCGACGATCGCGGCACCCTGGTCGGGATCGAGCTTGCCGGTGGCGAAATAATCGAGGAAGAACAGCGGTTCGGCACCTTGCACGACGATGTCGTTGACGCACATGGCGACGAGGTCGATGCCGATCGTGTCGTGCTTGCCGGCATCGATGGCGATCTTGAGCTTGGTGCCGACGCCGTCATTGGCCGCCACCAGCACCGGATCGGTAAACCCGGCCGCCTTGAGGTCGAACAGGCCGCCGAAACCGCCGATCTCGCCATCGGCGCCCGGCCGGCGCGTCGCGCGCACCAGCGGCTTGATCTTCTCGACCATGAGATTGCCGGCATCGATATCGACACCGGCCTCGGCATAGGTGAGCCCGTTCTTGCGCTTGTTCACGTCGCGCTTGCTCATTTCTGGTGCCCGTTCAGCAATTTTCCTTGTCGCGGGCTCTTCGCATGAACGGTTTCTGTCCGCAAGGATAACGGCCATCTCGGCCTACAAAACCGTGGACAGCGCGCACGTACAGGCGCTCGTGATTGGCGAAAGCCAAGCTGAAGGCCGCTCCCGTGCGGGGAGATCGGCAGCTCCTCCCTTGTTGCCACCCGCCATCTTCATCATCTATCTCCGACCAAGAGGAGGTGCCAGGCATTTGACCATCCCCAACCTGATCACCATCCTGCGCCTTGTCCTGGTGCCGGCGGTGGTGCTGGCGATGCTGCAGGCGCGCTGGGACTGGGCTTTTGCCGGGTTCCTCGTCGCCGGCATTTCGGACGGCGTCGATGGCTTCATCGCCCGCCGTTTCAATCAGCAGTCCACGCTCGGCGCCTATCTCGATCCGATCGCCGACAAGCTGCTGCTGGTTTCGGTGTTCGTGGTCATGGGCCTCATCGGGCAATTGCCGCTGTGGCTGGTCGTCACCATGGTGTCGCGCGACGCGTTGATCGTCTGCGCGGTCCTGCTGTCCGCCGTCGTGGCCCATCCGGTCGAGATGAAACCGCTTTTCGTGTCGAAGGCCAACACCGCCATCCAGATCGTGCTGGCGGCGGTTGTGCTGGGTGAACTTGCCCTGTCGGTTCATCTCGACCCGCTGAGGCCGGTTCTCATATTGCTGTCCGGGGTCTTGACCGTGGCTTCGGCCGCAGCCTATCTCGTGACTTGGCTGAGGCACATGAGCTGACATGACGAAGGCTCCACTCCGGACATCCGAGACAGAAGCGGCGGCGATCGAGGCCGCGGCCGCCGACATCGCCGCGTCCGCGACCTTTCGCCGCCAGATCTTCTTCTGGCTGGCCGGCGCCGCGCTGCTGGCGCTTTTCCTCTATGTCTTCAGCGCCATCCTGCTGCCCTTCGTCGCCGGCATGGTGCTTGCCTATTTCCTCGATCCCGTTGCCGACCGGCTGCAGCGGCTCGGCCTGTCGCGTTTCATGGCGACGGTGGTCATCCTCATCACCTTCCTCATCGTGCTGGTCCTGGCCTTTGTCATCCTCATTCCGGTTCTGGCCACGCAGATGGCCGATTTCGCCGGCAAATTGCCGGAATATCTGACCCGGCTGCAAAGCCTGATCACCTCGTTCGATCCGAAATGGCTGGAGCAGAAGTTCGGCGTCAACGCCAATAGCTTGCGCGACGGGCTGAATTCGCTGCTGACCTCCGGCTTCGGTTTTGTCACCACCGTCTTCACCTCGCTGTGGAGTTCCGGCATGGCGCTGGTTTCTGTGGTCAGCCTGTTCGTGGTGACACCGGTGGTCGCCTTCTACATGCTGCTCGACTGGGACCGCATGGTGGCGGTCATCGACGGCTGGGTGCCACGCGACAACGTCCAGACCGTGCGCGCCATCGCACGGGACATCAACACCGCCACGGCAGGCTTCGTGCGTGGCCAGGGTACGCTGTGCCTGGTGCTGGGCGCCATGTATGCCACCGGGCTGACGCTGACCGGACTGAACTTCGGCATCCTCATCGGCCTGTTCGCCGGGCTGATTTCCTTCATCCCCTATGTCGGCTCGCTGACCGGGCTGGTGCTGGCCGTGGGCGTCGCCTTCGTCCAGTTCTGGCCGGACTGGACGATGATCGTCGCGGTCGCGGTCGTGTTCTTCATCGGCCAGTTCATCGAGGGCAACATCCTGCAGCCGCGGCTGGTCGGCAAGAGCGTCGGCCTGCACCCGGTATGGCTGATGTTTTCGCTGTTTGCCTTCGGCGCGCTGTTCGGCTTCGTCGGCTTGTTGATCGCGGTGCCGGCTTCGGCCGCCGTCGCCGTGCTGGTGCGGTTCGCAATAGCCCGCTATCTCGAATCGCCGCTCTACAAGGGCCGCGGCGCGGCACCTGTGCCGCAGCTTCCGGCCGATCGCGGCGGCGGCCACCGCACGCAACCGCGTCGCTGAAGTGACTGCCCAGCCAACCGACCCGCCGCGCCAGTTGCCGCTCGACCTCGGCCATGGCACCGGCTATTCGCGTGACGAACTCGTCGTCTCCGGCACCAACAACCAGGCGGTTGCGCTGGTCGACCGCTGGCCGGACTGGCCATCGCCGGTGGTGGTGCTGGCCGGTCCCGCGGGTTCTGGCAAGACGCATCTGGCCTCGATCTGGCGCGCCCGTGCCAATGCGGCGGCGGTCGACGCCAGGCGCATCGGCGACAGCATCGCCAATCTCGGCGCGCGGCCGGCGCTGATCGACGATGTCGATACCGGGACGGTTGACGAACAAGGCCTGTTCCATCTGATCAATGCGGTGCGTGGTGCCGGCTCGCAACTGCTTCTGACGGCGCGCCGCTTTCCCTCGGCCTGGGGTGTTGGCCTGCCTGATCTTGCCTCGCGGCTGAAGGCGGCTGCGACAGTCGAAATTCATGAGCCCGACGATCTCCTGCTGGCAGGCGTCATCACAAAACTCTTCGCCGACCGTCAGATCGAGGTCGAACCGCATGTCGTGCAGTATCTGGTCCGCCGCATCGAGCGCTCGCTGGCGACAGCGATGCGCGTGGTGGAGCGGCTCGACCGGACCGCGCTCGAACGCAAGACGCCGATCACCAGGGCGCTGGCAGCCGAAACCGTCAGTGCCATGGATGAAGGGCAGGGCGAGTTCGAGATCTAGCCTGAGAGGCCGGTCTCAGAGCCACATTCTGGCGAAATGACGGACCGCGAGATAGACGGCAGAGTGAGCGGCGATATAGCCGGCGGCGACCAGCACAAACATCCCGATACTGACACGCCAGGAGCGGGAGACCACGGCGCCCGGGGCCTGCCTCGCCTGTCTGCGGCTTTCACGGTTGTTCCACATCGCCAGTGCGGCGCAGGCAATTGCCCACGTCACCATGACCGGAACCGTTATGCCGGCATAGGCAAAGTAGGCCGGTCCGAAAAGCGACACCCAGGCATCGATTCCAAGCATCTGACCCCCCCCCCTGTTTGCCGAACCGCCCGCGGCTGCCGGACACACGGCCGGTGCCGCAGCAAGTGAACCGTATGGCTGCGCCGGGCATTGGGCTGTGAAGGGATGGTCGGAGTGGAGAGATTCGAACTCCCGACCCTCTGGTCCCAAACCAGATGCGCTACCAGGCTGCGCTACACTCCGAACGGTCTGTTGCCTATTCATTTCGGTGGTGCATGGCAAGTGCAAAAACCTGCGAGAGCAAAAACCTTGCCGCCGTGCGCATTGCGCAGTAATGACGGGCGAAGGGTGGCGATGCTGCCTTGCACAAGAACGAGGTGACCATGTCCGCGCGCATTTTCAGCCCAGCCAAAACCGCGATGCAGTCCGGCAAGGCCAAGACCGGTTACTGGGTGCTGGAATTCGATCCCGAGTCGCGCAAGAAGATCGACCCGCTGATGGGCTATACGACGTCGGCAGACATGAGAAGCCAGATCAGGCTTAGCTTCGACACGCGCGAAGAGGCGGTCGCCTACGCCGAAAAGCAAGGGCTCGCTTTCCGCGTCGAAGAGCCGAAAGAGACCAAGCGCCGCCAGATTTCCTATGCGGAGAATTTCCGCTATGACCGCAGGACGCCCTGGACGCATTGAACGGCGCCCGGCGCCAGAATATCCAGCCGGCCCAAGGGCCGGCCAGCGGTCCCGTAGCTCAGCTGGATAGAGCACCGGCCTTCTAAGCCGATGGTCACAGGTTCGAATCCTGTCGGGATCGCCAATAATTTCAATTGTTTATGGAGTATCAGTTCGCCGACATCGAACTTCTTGTCAAGCACATCGCGACTGTGTCGGCACCGTGTCGGCACGCTGAACTCGGCAGAAATTCACGCGAACGTGATCACGACGTAACCCTTGGCCCCGGCCCGCGTCGCCGAGGGCGGCGCGGAGCTAAGAGCTACCGCCAAAAAATTGGAATATCTGGCGATCAGCGGGGGAGCTTCTGTCTGGTGGAATGGCGCAAGCGCGCGTAAAGCCACCGTTTCGCTTCGGGTTCAGGATATCTGATTAGACGTTCGCCAACCGTGGCGAATGGCGGTCCTCCCTCCTTGCAACGCATTTTATTGAGTGTCGACTCCGCTAACCGCAGATATCTGGCCGCTTCAGGCACGGTCATCAGCCACGGCTGGTCGGGTTTGTCGGTATCGGCCATTGCTTCCTCCTACGTTTAATGCCGCAAATTCACGTGGGCGATGTAGGGAGCATATCGCAAAGCTTAAGTCAACAACAAAACGATTGTAACGGTGGGTTCCCTGATGGGGTTTCCCTGTTGGGCAGTATGGACGATAAGTTCTAGAAGAAAATGTCAACAATTGGCGTGAATAGGAAGGCTTCTCATATTTGTGGATCGGTTTCTCATGGCAAAGGATTCATTGCAATGCCGTGTCATTGTTGACAAAAGGTAATGCTTATTCTTTCGAGTGTGTGCACAAAGGATTGGAGAATGCCGTCTTGGCCTTCTCGACCGAAAGCTCGCATCGCTCTCCGAAGCAGTCGCAAGGATCCGGTGACTGATATTGGCCCCTGGGGCAATTCGCCCGGCACTCAGGCTGATACTTCGTAGCTTGGCAAAGCCTCGCCAGGAATCCACGTCCATGGGCCAACTCGTCCCGCCGCGGTTTCGCCGGGACCCTTGGAAATCAGCGACTTTTCCCATGGCACAACTACGGGCTCAGGCGTGGCAGAAGAACCATATCGAGCGCAAACTCGCCAGCCGGGGTCCCGCCCGGCGGCGGACGAATATCTCGGCGAGTGCGGAGGACGAAGTCTGATCTGCACGGCTGGCATTGATTCCCGGAATCAGATCCGAAGGGTCAGCGACCGGACCGCTGCGGCCCGAGTTGACCGAACGGCACGTCGGACCTGCAAGCGACCTCCACACTGGGGTGCGCGATCTCAACGAGGCGCTCGATGCCGGGTGTACGTGACCGATTTACTGCAGGTTGTCTACTTCAGGCTATGCGTTCATGGAAGTTGGGCCGGCTGCGACCATCCCAACGGCAAATGTTGGCCTCCGCGCTGCCTACGTGTCCATCTGACTCCTGGGGGACGATCAGGGACTGGATTTGGGCTTGGTCCGTTTCAAAGTGACCGGAGGACCGTAAGTATCGGTCGCTTCTAAGAATATCACCCCTTTCTGCTCAAATGCTTTCCAGATTTTTTCGATTGCATCGTGGGGGACGCTTTTGTCGGCGCTTTCAATTCGAGCGACCATTTGACGGCTCACTTTGGCCAGTTCCGCCACGTTGTCCTGGCGGATATCCAGCAGTGCTCTTGCGGCGCGGAACTGCCGAGCGATGTCATCAACGGACTCCATGTTGGTATGATGGCGGGGCAGCCGGCGAGGCTGTCAACATAGGCGTCAGATTTATTACCTGAGGAGAATTGTGATGGCATTGTGAGAGCTGTTCTCACATAAGGTGCTGTACGGTGATCGAGCAGGGAAGTTGATTCGATTTCGCTAAGGCGATTGATCGACCATTTGGCTGCCCGAGCCCCCGAGGGAGGCGTTGCTTGATGACGGGCCTTGAGCCAGTGCTGTCGCGGAGCGTTTTTTCGAAAGGAGATCGCAGGTCCTCCTGTGCTCTTCCAACGCAATGAACTCAACACTGTTGCTCTCAAATACGGCGCGGGGATATTTCGGGTCGCACCTGAATCGGGCCAGTCGCACGCCGCTGGCGGATGCGTGACATGGGAATGAACGAAGCGCCTACTTTTTCGAAGGATGTGGAGACGGAGCTGCGACTGACATCTACGCCGAACTTGGCGCACCGTACTCAGCCGGAGGTATCTATGTGCCAGGGCAAGCAAGCGGGATATCGAAGGCGGGATTTCACTGCCAAACCAGTGCGGCGCGCGCAACCTAGCAGCCGCCTACTTTGGGTTAGGCGCTCGACGGATTGGTTTCAGGCCGATCCATCGGAGGGCGACAGCCGGTCAATCACGCGAAGGCGAGCCAATTGTCCGAACAGAACTCAAGCTTGTTATGAAATTCACGTTCCTCAGTACACATCCGGGCAGTTGGGCAGAGACTGCCGCGTCATGCGATCCGAAGGATACTCGGAAAGGCTCGAAACTAACTGGGCAATCAGAACCGAAGATCGTCGCGCGACAGGAGCGACAAGGGAATCCGCAGTCCAGGTCCTTTGCCGTCCCCGCTTGGGATGAATTCGACGCCCCGCGCTTCCAGCGCCGCCTGGACGCGCTGCAGCGTCCTAACCGCGACGCGCTCGTTCCTTTCAATCCGCAAAATGGTCCGCTTTCCCACTCCCGACAGCTCGGCGAGCATGGATTGATTGATACCCAAGGCGACCCGGGCGGCTCGCAGGATTTCGTTTGGAACGATCATTTTTCGAAACGCACACAGTTGGTCGTGAGCGCGCATTCGACCACAGGAATCCCGGCGCCACAAATAGACGCCACCAGCGCCAATAATTGGCGCTATGGACGCCATCTTTCCGGCGCCGTATCTATCGGGCCGTTGATTCCCGCGAATCAAAGGATTCGAATCCACGCGGGATCCTGGATCGGAGCAAGGAGGCCCCAATGCTGCTATTTGGCCGCGAAACGCTGACCGATGAGATGTTCACCTTTCAGACGGCCCGTCTTCTCGCATTGGCCGACGACATGGAGCGCGTCCGCCGCGGCGTGCCGCCGGAGGCTATGGCGGATGAGGAAGCGCCCATCCTTGATCGGTGGATCCTTGCCCAACGGGCCGTTCCCTGCCTTGCGGGGCTCTCGACCGGCCATCCACTGCTCTTCGGCGAGGGCCGGCTCATCGGCACATCCGATTTGTGGCTGCTGTCCGAAGACCGGACTTGGGCGCGGACGCTCAGCCGGTGGTATCGACTCGGACGTCCTGCCGAACAGGCCGGCCTCGATTCATGAGGGTCGTCGGCATTTTCGACCGTCATTTCGACCGCCGCCTGAAGGCTGCGAAAGCCGGGTTGCATCTTCCGAGCGAGGAAGAATTGCTACGCGGCATGAATTTCTTTGGCGATCGTCTCGAAGACGATATCCGGGAATACGCAAGCCGCCTGTCACGGCGGATGAAGAAACGTGGTCGCGTCGAACTTTTGGCTCTTGCCAATTGTCTCGACGACCTCGCCACCGAGCAATCTGAGGACGGCGTCAAAAGTGTCGAAGCCGCGCTCGACACCGCCGAAGTCGTAAAGGGGATTCCGGCCGAGGCCTGGCTGATGACGGCGAATGAGGTGGGAAGTGTCCCCGCGGTGATGCGGGATAGATGTCGGATCCTGCGATTTCCGGAGCCGGGCCCCGACCAGTTGCCGTTCCTCGCCCCTCGCATTCTCGAAAGGCTCTACCTCGAGGCGGGGCATGACCCTCGCTGGGCGGCACCGATCGAAGGATTCGAGCTCGCTGCGCTGGCCAGCAACTGGCCGGGCGGGTCGATCAGGAAACTTGAGCGGCTCGTCGAGAAGCTTGTCGAGGCGCGTGAACGCCATTGGGGCCGGCAATGAGCTGGCGCCGGCAAAACGATCGGGAGCGATAGGGCTGACATAGGAGGCAATATGAAAGATCGCGAAGCAATTGGCTTTCTGCACCGACCCCGCAACGATGTGGAAGGATCATCGCTTGTCGATCATCCGCCCGGGAGCAGATCAAAGCACAACTTGATGGAGCGCGGGATTCCCATGGCGAATCCCTCGGCGCCTGCACCGCAGCGGCCACTGGCGTTCGGCAGGTACATGGCCAGCGAAGCGCTGCTCGGGCTGCTCGGCCATACTGAAAGCTGCCTCGCTCTCATCAGAGCCGGCCCCATCACTTCCTGTGACTGCAGAACCTCGCACATGGAGGATCCAGCGATCGCCGTCGAGGTGACAAGACATTATGTCCGCGCAGCCGTCGCGACCGGGACGCCGATCCCGACCGTGATCCTCAAGCTTCTGACCTGCCACGTTATGGACGCAGACCCTGCTTGTACCGAGTTGGCGGACTGGCTTGAGGCGGCTGGTCTACTCGACCTCCCGCGGCAGGCGAACAGCCACCAGGGAGCGGACCATTCATGAACCGTCGTCGGGAAGCTCGTCGGAGCCAGCCAGTTCCATCGGGCACGGCAACGATCGAAAGGATTGGAAGATGAAAAAGCGTCGCATACCACGTCTCTCGCAACAGCATCGTAGCAAGAAGACCATAGCTGTCGAGGCTGCGGGTGACTCCGGCATTTCTGCTGAAAGGGCTGCAGACGCTGTTGGCAGCGCGGACAGTCTTCTCCAGGACGCGATGCTTCTGCGATCGCTGCAGCTCCAGTTCCGCATGTCGGTTCATGAATCCGCTCATGCGGTGGCGCGCCTCCATCTGGATCTTGGAACCATCGTGAAGATAACGATCGAGGCTCCGGAAGGCGGATATGTCACCGGAGCTATGCCGGGGGAGCAGACCGAAGCGGTGCTAACCGGCGTTCTCATCGCCTCACTCGCCGGCCGAGCAGCGGAGGAAGTGATCGTGGGGTCGGTCGCCGCCGGATCCGGCTCTGAGTCCTGCGATCTTGCGGCTGCGACCGCATTGGCGTTCGACATGGAGACCGTGATGGGGTTTTCGAAGAAATGGCCTTTGCTTCACCGCAAGGTCGAGGACCGGACATCGCTTCTCGCGACCGACCACGAACTCGCGATGCGGGTGAACGCCCGGCTGGAGAGCGCCTATGCCGTCGCCCGAAAAATGGTCGTCAACCAGGAGATCGCGATCGATTTCCTTGGCGAAATCTTGCTGGCACGGAAAACGCTTGAGGGACCCGAACTCGACGCCGTGCTGGATCAAGTCAGGGAGCGGATCGTCGCATCGCCAAACTGATCGCGCAGCGGTCGAAAGAAACATCGCGCGTTCATGATGCCCGGATCCGTTGAGCCTCGGCGCGCCCACGTGAATGAAATCAAGGTTTCGATCCTATGAAAGTATGGTTGCTTTCTGACCTGCACCTTGAAGTCGCTGATTTGCACCATGCCCTGGCGATCCCGGACGCCGATGTCTGCATCGTCGCCGGAGACCTTTGCCGCGCGCCCGCCAACGGCGTTTTTTGGCTCGCAAAGCATATCGCTCCGGCGATGCCGTGCGTCTACGTTGCCGGAAACCACGAATTCTATAAAGGCTCGATCAAGGAGGGACTGGAAGACGGTCGCAATGCTGCCGCCCAGTTCCCGAGGGTGTATTTCCTCGAGAACGATTCCGTCGTTATCGATGGCGTTCGGTTCGTCGGCGCGACGCTATGGACAGATTATCGGGTCGAAGGGCATCCGGAACTCGCCATGGCCTACGCGCGCGAACGCATGAACGACCACAGGCTGATCGCGAAACAGAGGGATCCCTGGCAAAGATTCCTGCCGGAGACGGCGTTACGGATGCATCAGGACTCGCGCCAGTACATCGATACCGCGCTGAAGGCTGATCCGGTCAAGACCGTCGTGGTCACCCATCACCTGCCGCACCCATGGTCCATCCCTCCGCGCTTCAAGAGTGATTTGCTGAATGCCGCCTTTGCGAGCGACCTATCCAACGTGATCGAAGACGGACATCCAGCTCTATGGGTGCATGGACATACCCATGATAGCTGCGAATATCGGATCGGGAGCACGCGCATCATCTGCAATCCACGCGGATATGAGGACGAAAACGCAAAGTTCGATCCAACCCTCGTCGTGCGGATATAGCCATTGAAACGATCAACCTGCCTAGTCTCTGCCGAGTGCGAAGCACTGCGCTGGCCTGAATGTATCGCTGGGCGATCCTAGCGAATGGCATGCGCTTCGCGCTTGGTGCAAAAGCTATTGACGTCTCGCACCCCGATCAAGCCAGCCGGCCCAATACGAAGATAACGGCAAGGATGCGCTTTTCAGTTCGTTTGAAAGGATTTTCCATGAGCTACGAGAGGGGCGGTCTGCTGAGGCGGAGCTTCACAAGCTGCCAGGAACAAGACCATCTACTGAAGGAATTCTGTTCAGATAGCGATGGCGGACAGTGGCCGACCACTGCTTTCTCAACCTTCAAAGAGCCGCCGACGGATTGCCGGATCGGCCGGCGGCCGAACTTGGAGAGTTGGATCCCCGCGGGCGATCGCAAGCTCCTCCTCAGTAACGGCGAAGGGCAGGAATGTCCCGTCGAGGCGCTTGAGCGATGTAAAGAGCCTCCCGTCCTCTGACAGGATGTCTTTGGGATCCTGTTGCGTGTAAAAACCCAGCATATGAGCGTGCCGTTCCGGGTCGTGATACTCCTGCAAATACGGGTTCCATGTCCGCGGTGTATTTGTCTGAGCCACGACGGCGCGCAGGTGCTCGTTCCAGTAGTACGTGACCTTCTGTGCATCCTCGTGCAGCACCGTCTGATCGTAGAAAAGATGGGCGGAGAGTTCGACGAACTGCTTGGGATGAAGAGCTTGGCCATGCAGATATCGATACCGTTCGCTCAAATATCGTCGGTGAAGACCACCGTCGAACAAGCAGATAAGACCGACGCTCCCGCTGCGTAGTGCCACTCCCCCGACGACGGCGTTGTTCAGGAAGTCGAACGTCTCGAATCGGCCGTCGCGCTCGTCGATCCGAAAGCGATACAGCGAATACGGCGCCTCGTAGAAGAATTCGGGGACAGGCGGGTCACCAAGGTGACAGGAAAACATGCCCTTGTTGGTGGCGAAGCAACGCATAAACATCGCAGCATAGAGCATGCCGTCGAGAACTATTCCGGGCAGAATGCGCTCGGGCGTCTTGTCGTGACGGGTTCTGTGATCGACTGCTGAATGACTCTTGCGCGCCATCAGCCAATGAATCTTCCCAAGCCAAACAGCCAAGGTATCGGCATCCTGCCTGCTCACAGTGTCGAACGGATCGGCGGCTGTGAAGGCCGGCGCGAGACGGGTTTCCAGCACGCCGAATGTCTTATTGTTACAGCGTCCGCAAATCCCGATTTTGACAGATCGGTACTGCTTGTCGGTAAAGTTGGGGATGGTGACCCTCGCGTTCAGCAGCCCATGCTTCTGTTGGAGCCAGAGCGGGAAGATATGTTCCTGAGTATGGGGCTGTTGGCTTGTCGATCGTCCACAGAGTGTACAGTGGGTGGAGATATCGCGGGGGCGGAGCACGTCCTTTATCATCCGAAGCGACATGTACGATCCAGTCCATTTCTGTACGGCATAATATGGGAGTTCACTTGACTGCCCACCAGTCTGTCGCGGCGGGCTCAGTGCGTGGATCGGCCACTCATTACAGGCCCGGACATTCCGGCCGGGTAGCGAAATTCATTCCTGCTTCGCACAATCTTCAGGGTCCATATTGGCCGGATGGGTTCAACCCGTTAGGGTGATCGCCAAAATAGGGTTTGGGGGGAAACACCATTGTATAAACCAGGAGGCACAATTGCCGAGGTACTCGGCCGCATACAGACAAAGAGCTACGTGTTGCCCGCAATCCAACGCGAGTTTGTCTGGAAACCGGAGCAGATCGAGCGTCTATTCGACAGCCTTATGCAAGGTTATCCTTTCGGCACTTTCCTTTTCTGGAAAGTAGAAGCGGTGACCAGCGGGAAGTTCAAATTTTACGATTTCGTTCTGAATTACCATCAGCGCGACGCTGCCCACTGCCCAGAGTTGGGCAAGATGCATCATCAGAGCGTCACCGCCGTTCTCGACGGGCAGCAGCGTCTCACGGCACTCAATATCGGCCTACGCGGATCTATGGCTATCAAGCAGCCGAACAAGTGGTGGACGAATCCTGATGCGTTCCCTGTGCGGACGTTGCGCCTTGATTTGTTGGCGCCCCCGTCGCCTGACGAGGACGGGATCCGCTATCGCTTCAAGTTCCTGGACGATCAGCAAGCCGCGCGCGACGAGGGAGCACACTGGTTCTTAGTCCCTGACATTCTCGGGATGAAAGACGGCCCGGCAATGCTGTCCGGATTACGAAAGCGTGGACTCGACGGTGATCCTTTAGAAAGAGCCTACGAGGTAGTCGACCGTCTGCATCGCGTCGTCCACTCGCACAACCTTGTCAACTACTACGAGGAAGAAACCCAGGACCTCGAGCGGGTTCTCAACATTTTCATCCGGCTCAATTCAGGAGGGACGATCCTCTCCTATTCAGACCTGTTGCTTAGCATTGCCGTTGCCCAGTGGAAGCAGGTTGACGCTCGCGCCGAGATCCACAAACTCGTGGACGAGTTGAACCACATTGGGTCGGGTTTCGCGCTCAGTCAGGACTTCGTCCTCAAAGCGGGCTTAATGCTGGCTGATATCGCCTCAGTAGGATTCAAGGTCGAAAACTTTACGACCACCAACATGCTGGCGCTGGAGACCAATTGGTTCGCGATTCGGGCGGCTCTGGTCAGGACCGTAGAACTGGCTTCAAGCTTCGGCCTCAATGGGCAAACGCTGAGGGCCGACAGCGCCCTATTGCCGATCGCTTACTATCTATACCGGCGGAACGCTCCTGCGAACTACGTCACCCATAGCCAGTTCGCTGGTGATCGCGCGGCGATCAGAGACTGGCTGGTGAGGTCGATCGTAAAGGCATCCGGTATCTGGGGCAGCGGGCTTGATACGCTTCTGACCGCCCTTCGCGAGGTGGTTCAAGCAAATGACCCGACGGCCTTCCCGGTGGGACAGCTGCGCCAAGTGATGAGCCAACGGGGAAAATCCTTGACCTTCGAGCCGGCAGAGATCGAGGATCTCCTGCATATGGAGTATGGCGACAAGCGGACGTTCCCGCTGCTCTCTTTGCTGTTTCCCTTTGTCGATCTGCGCAATCAATTCCACGTCGACCATATCTATCCAATTTCCCGGTTCACGCCGGCGCGGCTTCAGAAGCAAGGGTTCGATGAGATAGACGTCGAAGTGGTCGCTCGTCACGCGAACACGCTGCCCAACCTTCAGCTTCTCGAAGGCGCCATCAACAATGAAAAGCGGGCGGCTATGCCGATGGCATGGCTTTCCGCGCACTTGCCGGACCCCACGTCGCAGCTTCACTACCGAACCAAACACGAGTTAGGCGAACTGGCGGCAGACCTCCAGGAATTCGAGACGTTCTATGCCGCACGGCAAGATCGGCTTCGGATGAAACTCACCGAACTGCTCGGAAACCCGTCCGCCGCGTCGGCCCCGTCCGCTGCGGCAGAATGACAGCTTCGAGCGTTCAAACGTACCCCATAATACCTTGAAGTCAGGAATTGCAGTGCCACGAGGACGTAAACCCGGGACGAAGAATGCGGCTCCCAAGCCGGA
Organism: Mesorhizobium sp. M7A.F.Ca.CA.001.04.2.1; assembly: GCF_003998485.1. Taxonomy (NCBI): domain Bacteria; kingdom Pseudomonadati; phylum Pseudomonadota; class Alphaproteobacteria; order Hyphomicrobiales; family Phyllobacteriaceae; genus Mesorhizobium; species Mesorhizobium sp. M7A.F.Ca.CA.001.04.2.1. The sequence goes on along the minus strand of NZ_RZQT01000098.1, from coordinate 5,663 downwards.
AAAAGTAGCACCACCGATTGCGACAACGCTCTGGGCTGCAGCCGACAAGCTGCGGGGCAACATGGATGCTGGCGAATACAAGCACGTTGCGCTTGGCCTGATATTCCTGAAATACATCTCGGATCGATTCGACGCCCGCCGTAAAGCTGCGCTTACCGACCCTGAAGAACGAGATCTTGTCGACGACCGCGACCTCTATCTCGCGGACGGGATCTTTTACGTCCCCGATCGCTCGCGCTGGGACTTTCTCAAAGAAAACGCGACCAGCACCAAACCGACAGTCGGCGAGTTGCTGGATCAAGCTATGCTCGATATCGAAGCTGAGAATTCCAGCCTTCGCGGCGTCCTGACAAAGAACTATGCGCGCCAGGAACTGGATCAGACCAAGCTGGGCGAGGTCCTGAAGCTCTTCTCCGACATCAAGTTTGACGACTCCCACAAGGGGCAAGACGTTCTAGGCCGTGTCTACGAATACTTTCTCGGCGAGTTCGCCAAGATGGAGGGCAAGCGCGGCGGACAGTACTACACCGCCGGCTGCGTGGTGAAGCTGCTGGTCGAGATGCTGGAGCCGTTCAAGGGCCGCGTCTATGACCCTTGCTGTGGTTCCGGCGGAATGTTCGTGCAGTCCGAGCGTTTCGTGGAAGAGCACGGCGGCCGGCTCAACGAAATCTCCGTCTATGGTCAGGAGTCCAACGCCACGACGTGGCGCCTTGCGAAGATGAACCTTGCTATCCGTAGCATTGAAGCGAATCTCGGTCCCAAATGGGCGGACACCTTTCATGAGGACCTGCACAAGGGCCTGATGGCGAAGTACGTCCTCGCAAATCCGCCGTTCAACGACAGTGACTGGGGTGGCGAAAAACTGAAGGATGACGGCCGATGGAAATATGGCGTCCCGCCTGCCGGGAACGCCAACTTCGCTTGGCTCCAGCACATCGTCCACCATCTTGCACCGGATGGCTACGCCGGCGTCGTCCTGGCCAATGGCTCATTGTCGAGCCAGCAGTTCGGTGAAGGCGATATCCGCCGGACTATGATCGAAGGCATCGAGGTCGCTGAACCGAATGGGACGAAGACGGTCTATCCGGGACTCGTCGATTGCATCGTTGCGCTTCCCGGCCAGCTGTTCTCTACGACTCAAATCCCCGTTTGCCTTTGGTTTCTGACCCGCGACAAATCCAACGGCATCTCGCGCGACAAGAAGCTGCGCGATCGCACGGGTGAAATCCTGTTCATCGACGCGCGCGGCCTCGGAACTATGGTCTCGCGCACGCTGAAAGAGCTGTCCGACGATGACATCGCCAAGGTCGCCAACACTTACCATGCGTGGCGTGAGGTCGGTGGGCGTTATGTGGACGTGCCGGGCTTCGCCAAAGCAGCTAGCCTGAAGGAAGTCGAAGCTCAAGGGTTCTTGCTCACACCGGGGCGGTATGTCGGTACGCGGGAGATGGACCCGGACGACGAACCCTTCGAGTCCAAGATTTCTCGTCTGACTAAGGACCTCCGCGATCAAATGACCGAAGGTATGGCGCTCGACGAGCGCATCCGCAATGCACTGGCGGGGGTCGGCCATGGCTGGTGAGTGGGCAACAACAACACTCGGCGATGTTGCGGACGCCATACAGACCGGCCCGTTTGGCAGCCAATTGCACGCGTCAGATTATGTATCGACAGGCGTGCCGGTTGTAATGCCAACAAACATAACTGACCGTCGGATCGACACAGCCCGCGTGGCGTACATCACCTTCGCAGAAGCAGATCGGCTTAGCCGGCACAAATTGCGGCTCAACGATCTCGTGTTCTCCAGACGTGGTGAAGTCGATAAGTGCGCGCTGACCATTGACAACAACGTAGGATGGGTGTGCGGAACTGGGTGCCTCTTAGTTAGACCAAACACGAAGAAGGTCGATCCGCGCTTTCTCGCTTTCTGTATCTCAAGTCCAGATACGCGTGATTGGCTACGTCAACATGCTGTCGGGCTGGTTATGCCCAACCTCAATACCGAGATATTGAGGAACGTTCCCCTCGTCTTGCCATCGATTAATGAGCAGAAAAATATCGCCAACCTCCTCGGCTCTCTCGATGACAAGATCGAGTTGAACCGGTTCATGATCGGAACTCTTGAGGAAATCGCTCAGGCGCTGTTCAAGAGCTGGTTTGTGGATTTCGATCCTGTCCGTGCCAAGCTTGAAGGCCGCGGTCACAACCTCTCAGCAGATACTGCTATTATTTTCCCTGACCGCTTCGGAGAGAATGGGGTACCAGAAGGCTGGAATATTGCATCGATCTCGTCGGTGCTGGAAATCAATCCCTCCACGCCGCTTCGAGCGAGCACTCCCGCGCCTTACGTTGATATGGCTGCTCTTCCGACCTCAGGTCCAAGCGTCGACAGCTACATCATACGCGAAGCCTCATCGGGCGCCCGCTTTATGCGGGGTGATACGCTGATTGCGCGCATCACGCCCTGCCTGGAAAACGGAAAGACGGCCCATGTGGATTTTCTCGCCCAAGATCAGGTCGGATGGGGCTCGACCGAGTTCATCGTGCTGCGCCCCAAGGCGCCCATGAGTGCGGCATGGCCCTATCTGCTGGCGCGAAACGAATCCTTCCGCGCACACCTGATTGGATCGATGACGGGGTCGTCTGGACGGCAGCGCGTACCACCCTCTTCAGTTGCGGCTTGGGAAATGGCATTGCCGCCGTCTGGTATATTGGAAGCCTTCGGTCGTATCGTCGATCCCCTGTTCTCTAGTATTCAAGCTGCTGCGGCCCAATCCCGAACCCTGCGAGATCTAAGGGACACTCTCCTGCCAAAGCTGATCTCTGGGGAGCTCCGCATCAAAGATGCGGAGAAGGCGGTGGCAGCATGAGCGAACGTGGCGTCAGCCTCGCCTGGTCCATATTTTCAGACCTACCAGATGAGCCAGAAACCAAATACGGCGCAATGCTGGTCAATTGGAACGGTCAGACGGGCCGGACGACATACGACATGGCGCAATCCTACAAGACAGCCGCCTTCCGCTTGCTCGACGAGGCTAGCAGCTGCAACGAGTCCTGGGAGAGCATCGATCCGATTCTGTTCTGTTTCCGGCATGCTCTCGAACTGAACCTCAAGGCGATCCATGAGGCCCAACCGAAGCGAAACCATGGACTCCGTGACCTCGCTATCCACCTGCACGAGCGCCTGACAGGTTGTTATCAGCAGTCGCAGTTGGACTGGCTCAGGGATCGCATTCTGGAGTTCGATACCTTCGATCCACGTTCGACGGCGTTCAGGTACGACGATGTCGCTAATGCCAATATTGCGCCTGAAGTTTGGGTCGATTTCGTTCAGCTCCGTCGGATCATGAACGCAATCTTTAACGCACTCGACAAGGTCCGGCTCGACGACTTCGAGCGCGTCAGGAAGGAAACCTGACGATGCCCTACTCGCTCCAGATGCTCCGCGCCCTACTTGAGCTGCACCCCGATCGGGCGGAGCCTCTCAGGATTCACATAGAGGCCCTGGAGCGCAGCATCGAGAGCCAGCCGGCCTTCTGCCTGCAAAGCGTCAGGACGCTCTTCGAAGCGGCACATTCGACGATAGGGGTCCGCTTGGGTATCGAGTTTCGCAAGAAAGACGGCTTCCCGGACCGAATGCGCGGCGTGATCGATGCCATGGATTTCTCCCTAACAGATCACCCAAACGCGGCGGATATCAACGAACACATCAAGGCGCTTACCAAGGGAATCGATGATGTCGCTGTCGCCCTGGCGAAGCTCAGCAATGTACCCAACATGCGCCATGGCGGGTCGCTCGATTGGGGAACGCTGCAGCGCCAGCATGCGCTGATGCTCGGCGGCCTTTGCGACAGCCTTGTCGCCTTCCTATTCGATGTCGCCTGGAGCCGAGCGGTCCCGGGGCCGCAAGACGAGGGTGCCGCGACCTACAGCACAAACGCTGCGTTCAACGAGCATCTCGATGCCGAGTTCGACATGGTAGAGATAGCAGGCGCAAGCTTCCAACCGAGCTACGTGCTCTTTCACTTGGACGAAACCGCCTATGATGCCGCTCGCCTCGATTGGGAAACAGAAGGAGCAAACGAAAGCGCGCCAGACGCCGAGATCGCAGCATGACAGAGAGTTATTACCAACCGACGGAGACCCGGCGCCTTGAGCTTGCCGAGGAAGCGGTCGAACTCGCAGCCCTATCCTGGTTCGAACTGATCGGTTGGAAGTCGGTTCCTGGCGATTATCTCGCTCCAGACGGCCCCATGGGCGCCCGTACCGATTATCGGCAGGCAATCCTGGAGCCGGAGCTACGCAGCGCGCTGGCAAGCCTCAATCCGGAGGCGACGGCCGCCATGGTCGATGCGGCAATGCGAACGATCATGGCTGTGCCCAGCCAGGATCTGATCGAGAACAACAGGCTTTTCCATCCGTTTCTCGTCTCCGGCGTTCCAGTCGAGATCAACGACCGTGGAGAGACGCGGACTGTCGGGTTGCGAATCCTTGATCGCGATAGCCCGTCGGCCAACCGTTTGCTGGTCGCGAACCAGTTCATTGTGAAGGGGGACCGCGGCGTCGTTCGCACGGACCTGACCGCTTTCGTGAACGGGCTCCCGGTTGCGATTCTTGAGTTCAAGAACCCGGCCAGCATCAATGCTACGCTGGAACGGGCACATACCCAGTTGAGGAACTACGCCGAGAAATGCCCGGACCTATTCCGCGCGAACCAGGTTCTCGTCGTAAGCGACGGCATGAAAGCCCGGATCGGGTCGCTCACTGCGGAGCCGGATCGGTTCGCGCCCTGGAGAACCATCGATGGAACCGATCTGGATGACAGGGGTCGGTCGGAACTCGAGGTGCTCATCCGTGGTGTCTTTGCACCGGAGCGCTTCCTCGATTTCATCGTCGACTTCGTGGCGTTTGAGGTGAAGGACGGGACCGTTAGGTCGAAGAAGCTCGCCGGATATCATCAATTCCATGCCGTCCGGAAGGCATTGGCATCAACCGTGGCCGCCTCGCAAAGCGGTTCGCGGAAGGGTGGTGTCGTCTGGCACACACAAGGGTCTGGCAAGTCGCTGACGATGCTGTTCTTCGTTCGTCAGCTCCAGTTGGCCAAGGCGCTTAAAAACCCGACCATCGTCATGGTAACGGATCGCAACGATTTGGATGACCAGCTCTTTGGCACCTTTGTAGACCATAGTGCGGCGCTCCGCGGAACGCCCCGCAAAGGCGAAACAGCGGAGGAAATGCGAAGGCTGCTGTCGGTTGATATTGGCGGCCTCGTATTCACGACGATACAGCGGTTCCGTGGTGCGGATGGCACACATCCGCTGCTCACGGATCGCAGCAATGTGGTCGTGATCGCCGACGAGGCCCATCGAACGCAATACGGGTTCAAGAAGACATTCGTGGAACGCGACGGCGAGATCAGGGAAGCCGTAGGGTTCGCGGACTATCTCCATCAGGCCCTGCCGAATGCCACGGCCGTCGGGTTTACCGGGACACCGATCGACGAGAGGGATCGCGACACTTACGGAACCTTCGGCGACGTCATCGACACCTACGACATGACGCAAGCAGTGAGGGACAAAGCGATCGTTCCAATCCACTACACCGCACGGCTGGCTAGATTGCACTTGAACCTGTCCGATGAGGATCGGGTCCGACTCGACACA
>NZ_RZQT01000097.1:0-21727 GCF_003998485.1 Mesorhizobium sp. M7A.F.Ca.CA.001.04.2.1 | reverse complement strand
GCTCCAGATGCCGTCGAGGCCGGCGTCGAGCGCCTCGCGCGTCATCTGCGTCTCCTCGTTGACGCGTTTCATGTCGGCGATGGAAAGGCCGCTTTTGCCGGCCATGGCCAGCATCTCGACCGCATTCTTGAACGGATAAGGCACTTTCTTGCCTTCCGTCGTCACCGATCCCTTGGCCTTCATCCGCTGCAGTTCCTCTTCGGAAACCACGAAGCCGCCGCCGATCGAATAATAGATGCGCTTGAGCAGCAGGCGGCCGCCGGAATCATAGGCGTAGAACGCCATGCCGTTGGCGTGGCCGGTGAGCGGCGTCTTGCGGTCCAGCACCAGATCGGTGGCCGGATCGAAGCGATAGGTGGGATGGCCGGGCGGCGAAATACGCTTTTCGGCGGCGATGCGGCTGGCAATGCCATCGGCCTGGTCGGGATCGACCGTCTGCGGCGTCAGACCGGCAAGGCCGAGCATGACGGCGCGGTCACTGCCGTGGCCGATGCCGGTATAGGCGAGTGACCCGTGCAGGCTGGCGCCAAGGCGGTCGACCTTCACACCCGCCGGGCGCGGCCAGTCATTTCCCGCGACCTCGTCGAGAAACCGCGCCGCGGCGGTCATCGGTCCCATCGTGTGCGAACTCGAGGGTCCTATGCCGATCTTGAACAGGTCGAAAACCGAAAGGAACACGCGGCGTTGTCTCCTGGAGTCAGGTCGAGGACTACATATAGGAATTCCCACGATGTTTCCGCTCTTTTGGAAATCGCGGCGCTGCACCCGCCGACCTTGTTTGCTCCGGCAGCGACATTGGCACGATCGCTGTATGCGGACATCGAAGCGATCGCGCTGAATGTGATAAATTCAGGCCATGGGCGATTCCCTCGATCTTTCGACAGCCGATCTCGCGGCGCTGGCCTTCTTCCTCGTCGCGTGGCTGCTGCACACGTTTGCCTCCGACGGCAAGCTTGTCAGCCGGGTGTCGCTGACGACGGCGATGAATGCACAGCGGCAAGCCTGGATGCGGACCATGGCCGAGCGCGAGATCCGCATCGTCGACACCGCCATCATGAGCGGGCTGCAGCAAGGCACCGCCTTTTTCGCCTCCAGCTCGCTGATCGCGATCGGCGGCTGCTTTGCCCTGCTCGGCGCGTCCGACCGGGTTCTTGAAGTGCTCAGCGACCTGCCTCTGGGTGGCGCGCCGTCGCGCGCGGCCTTCCAGATAAAGGTGTTTGGGCTGGTGCTGATCCTGGCGTTTTCGTTCTTCAAATTCGGCTGGGCGTACCGGCTGTTCAATTATTGCACGATCCTGATCGGCGCCGTGCCAATCCCGCATGGCGAAGCCTCGCGCAATCCGGTCACCGAAACGGCGGTGTGGCGTGCGGCGCAAATGAACATGCTGGCCGGAAAGCACTTCAACTCCGGCCTGCGCGGCGTGTTCTTCTCGATCGGTTATCTCGGCTGGTTCGTCGACCCCATGGTGTTCGTGTTGTCGACGCTGTTGCTGCTGGCGGTGCTGGTGCGGCGCCAGTTCTTCTCGGCGGCCAGGCAGGCGGTGATCGGTCAGCCACCCGGAAAAGGCTGATCGATCCGGCCTGACAGCCAGTAGGCAAAAAGCCCGATCCATTCCCGGATGGCCATGGTGGTGGCCTGCAGCGAATCGGCTGGATTGTCGCGGAACAGGCCGACGCCTTCCCGTCCCGAGGTGCGATAGTCGACCGGCCATGGAACGGTTGCAAAGCCGGCCTTGTCGAACAGCGCCTTGGCGCGCGGCATATGGAAGGCCGAGGTCACCAGCAGCCAGGTCTCGCCGGGCTTCGGCGTTACCAACTCCTTGGTGAAGACCGCGTTCTCATAGGTGTTGCGGGACTTGTTCTCCAGGATCATACGGTCGGCCGCCACGCCAAGCGCGGTGAGCAGGCGCGGCGCGGTTGCGGCATCGCCCTCGCCATCGAGAAACAACGCGCCGGTGCCGCCGGAGACGACCACCTTGGCGGTGGGAAAGCGCCGGGCGAGAATCGCGGTCTCGACCATCCGATCGCCGCTGCTGTTCAGCTCATAGCCGCCGCGCGCCAGATTGATGGCGCCCTCGAAGCCGCCGCCGAGCACGACGATGCCGTCGACCTTTTCCGGCAGCGGCGGGCGTTGAAAGCGCTCTTCCAACGGATTGAGCATCATGGCGCCGAGCGACGTCCATGCTGACAGTGCAAGGATCAAAAATGCCAGCACGCTGCCGGCGGCCGCTAACCGTCGGCGCCCGATCGTGACCGCGAGCAGTCCCGCTAGCAGCAGGAAGATCGCCAGGTTGAGCGGCTGGATGAAGAACCAGAAGATCTTGGAAAGGTAGAAGAACATTGGCTGCCTATCGTCGGCTCGAATTCTCACGACTGATGAAGTGCTCGACGGCACTTGTCACAGCCTCGGCCTCGGGCCGGCTCAACTCCCTGCCGAAAACAAGGACGCCGTTGGTGTTGGTCAACCTGATGACTTCCGACAGCCCCGCTTCATCCGTTGGATAGGTATGGTCGAGGATTTCGGCCTCAAGGTGCCCTTTCAAAGGCAATGAGGAACGATTTCGCACAAAACCCCTGACGTCGCGCACGGCTGCCACGTCGGTTAGCCGCAGGGTTTCCTTGCCGAACACCAGCCACATGAAATCCTTGCCGAGGAAGTAGGTGAAGAGGGCAATGATCGCAGTGAACGACAGCAATCCGAGAGTGCCGCTGGCGACGTTTGCGGGCGACGTGTCGGTCAATCCCATGTAGCCGGTGTAGGCAACGATCGCGGCCCCAACCAGGACGAAGCCCATCCTGAAATCCGAGATGCGCGGTGGGTTGGTTATCAGCAGTTCGTCTTCCGTCTCGACGATGGAAATGCGAGACGGGGGCGGCATGCTACCACCATTTCTCCGGCTGGAATGTGCCGGCGGCCTGCTCGATGACGGCAGCGGTCTGGAACAGGGTTTCCTCGTCGAACGGCCGGCCGATCAACTGAAGCCCGAGCGGCAGGCCCTTGGCGTCGAGCCCGGCGGGCACAGCAATGCCCGGCAGGCCGGCCATGTTCACGGTGACGGTGAAGATGTCGTTCAGGTACATCTTGACCGGATCGGCAGCCATGTCCTCGTCGGCGATGCCGAAGGCGGCGGATGGCGTTGCCGGGGTCAGGATGACATCGACGCCGGCGGCGAAGACAGTCTCGAAATCCCGCTTGATCAGATTGCGCACCTTCTGCGCCTGCAGATAGTAGGCGTCGTAATAGCCGGCCGACAGCACATAGGTGCCGATCATGATACGGCGCTTGACCTCACGGCCGAAACCGGCGGCACGGGTCTTCTCATACATGTCGACGATATCCTTGCCCGGCACGCGCAAGCCGTAGCGGACGCCATCGTAGCGGGCGAGATTGGACGAAGCCTCGGCGGGCGCCACGATGTAATAGGCGGGCAGCGCGTATTTCGTATGCGGCAGGGAAATATCGACGATCTCGGCGCCGGCGTCCTTCAGCCAGGCAATGCCCTTCTGCCACAGCGCTTCGATCTCTTCGGGCATGCCCTCGACGCGGTACTCCCTGGGAATGCCGACCTTCATGCCCTTGATCGGCTTGCCGATCGCGGCCTCATAGTCCGGTACCGGCATGTCGACCGACGTCGTGTCCTTCGGATCGACGGAGGCCATCGACTTCAGCAGGATCGCGGCATCGCGCACGTCACGAGCGATCGGGCCGGCCTGGTCGAGCGACGAGGCGAAGGCGACGATGCCCCAGCGCGAGCAGCGGCCATAGGTCGGCTTGATGCCGACCGTGCCGGTGAAGGCGGCCGGCTGGCGGATCGAGCCGCCAGTATCCGTCGCGGTCGCGCCGGCACACAGGAAGGCCGACACTGCGGTTGCCGAACCGCCAGAAGAACCGCCCGGCACCAGCTGCGCATTGTCCAGGCTGCGCGCGGTCCTGGTGCCGCCGGCCGAGACGAAGCCGCCATCACCCTGATGCGTCGTCGGCATCACCACCGTGTCTAGGCGCGAGCGCCGCCACGGATTGATGACCGGGCCATAGTAGGACGTCTCGTTGGACGAGCCCATGGCGAACTCGTCCATGTTGAGTTTACCGAGCATGACGGCACCGTCGGCCCACAGATTTGACGTAACGGTCGATTCGTAGCGCGGCTTGAACCCGTCCAGCACATGACTGCAGGCCTGCGTATGGACGCCTTCGGTGCCGAACAGGTCCTTGATTCCGAGCGGGATGCCTTCCAGCGCACCGCCCTCGCCCTTGCCCAGCCTTGCGTCGGACGCCTTGGCCATGTCGCGCGCCTTGTCGCCTGTCACCGCGACATAGGCATTGAGCGCGGGATTGGCGCGATCGATGGCCGAGAGATAGGCCTCGGTGATCTCGGTCGCGGTGATTTCCTTGCCGTGCAGCTTGGCGCGAGCCTGTGAAATCGTCAGCTGGGTCAGGTCGCTCATCAAAGGCTCTTTTCGTAAAACACCGACCACTCGGAATCGGGATAATCCAGCACCGGGCCGCAACGCGAAAACCCGGCGCGTTCGTAGACGGTCCACGCCGCGGGGTGACGGTCGCCCGTCTCCAGCACCAGGCGCTTCAGCCCCTCGTTGCGCGCCAGCGCCTCGACCTGCTCGACGATTTTCGCGCCGATCTTCTGCCCGCGATGCGAGGGCCGCGTGTACATGCGCTTGACCTCGCCGACAGCGCCGTCATGGCGTTTCAGCGCACCGCAGCCAATGGCCATGCCGTTGTCGCGGGCGATGAAGACAGTCGTGTCCTCACCAGCCATCTGCTCGACCGTCAGATGGTAGCAATGCTCCGGCGGCGTCAGTTCGAGCAAGGTCCGGTTGAGTTCCTCGACCAGGCCGCGCACGTCGTCCTGCAGTGGCGTTTCAATGGCGATGTCGATTGCCATCGGCCGGTTTACTCCACGACCTTCGGCACGAGGAAGAAATTCTCTTCGGTCGCCGGCGCGTTGGCGACGATGTCAGCTGCCTTGCCGCCGTCAGTAACAACGTCCTGACGCTTCTTCATGTCCATCGGCGTCACCGAGGTCATCGGTTCGATGCCGGAAACATCGACCTCATTCAGCTGTTCGACGAAGCCCAGAATGGCGTTCAGCTCGCCGGTCATCCGTTCGGCATCTTCCTCGCTCACTGCAATGCGGGCGAGATGCGCGACGCGCTTCACTGTCTGAAGATCTACGGACATGTTTTTGCCTCGGGGAAAACCAGTTCGGGCTATAGCGGCGCCGCGCGCGCTGCGCAACATGCATCGTGCGAGAGAACCAGGCTGCGGCGGCGGCCTAGTCTTCGGCCATCGATCCACGCACAGGATGATGTCTACGGCAGGGCAACGCCCTCGCACAGATAGTAGCTGCCGCTGTTGCCGCTTGCTTCGCTTTCGTCGTTGACGGGCCGGACCGACACGAGATCGATCTGCTTCTCATTCATTTGCGTCACCGAGAGGACATCTGGGAAGACATAGCCCGGTTCCTGGCAGAGGGCCGTCACCGCCCAGCTCGGCGAAGCGGTCGCCTTGCTGACCTGCAGAAACTCGCAATTGTATTCCACGCTCTGCAGGCCGTGTGCCGAAAGCACGATGTTGCCGGCGTCGATCAGCGTTTGCAGCGTGTCCTTTTTGGCCTGCGTGCAAAGCTCTTCGGACTGAAGGTAGACGCCTTCGATGAAATCATCCGCGGCGAGCGCGGGCGACGCCGCGACAAACATGGAAACGCAAAGAGATCGCCCCAATACCATGGATTTATTCCACTTTAGCTGTTTCTAAATCGTAATCGTCTCACCGATTTTCGGCAACGCCACCCTTACACCGGATCCTTCCAGGCCGGCCTCGAACTTATCGGCGGTCGGGTCGATCATCGGAAACGTGCCGAAGTGGCAGGGAACCACGGTGTCGAATTTGAAGAAGCGCCGGCAGGCAAGTGCCGCCACCGCGCCGCCCATGGTGAAGCGGTCGCCGATCGGCACCAGGCCTATCTTCGGCTCATGCAACTCGTTGATCAGCGCCATGTCGGAGAAGATGTCGGTGTCGCCCATGTGATAGAGCGTTTTGTCTTCCGGGAAATGCAGGACGAGGCCGCCCGGATTGCCGAGATAGGTGTTCTGGCCGCCCTCGCCCGGGAACGAGGATGAGTGCAGCGCCTGGACAAAAGTGGTGGTGAAGCTGCCGCAATCGACGGTGCCGCCGATGTTGCCGGGATTGATCTTCTTGTCGCTGACGCCCTTGCCGACCAGATACATGCAGATCTCGAAATTGGCGACGAGCTGGGCGCCGCTTTTGCCGAGCACTTCCACCGCGCCGCTGATGTGGTCGCTGTGGCCATGCGTCAGCAGCACATGCGTGACACCCTCAGCCGGGCCCTCCCAGCCACCCGTCCATGACGGATTGCCTATCAGATAGGGGTCGATGAGGATCTTGGCATCAGCGGTATCGATCCGAAAGGCCGAGTGGCCGTACCAGGTCAGTTTCATGAATGCATTCCTCGATTTTTGACTTGCCAAAGGATAGAACGCCAATGGCCCCGAGATCAAAGGGTTACTTGTCCGCCACGCGTTTGACAAAACACCTGGTGGTGAAAGGCGAAGGACGGCCGGTGGGCATTATCACGATCGAAGAATTGCCGGCGCGGTTAGCCGGCGGTAAGACGCTGGCGGGGCTTGACCTCGGCGACAAGACGATCGGCGTCGCGGTCTCGGACCAGAGGTTTTCCTTCGCCCATCCGCGTCCGGTCATCATGCGAAGGAAATTTTCGCTCGATGCGGCGGTGCTGCTCGCCTTGCTACAAAAGGAGAATGCCGGCGCCGTGGTGATTGGGCTGCCGATCAACATGGACGGCTCGGAAGGTCCGCGTGCGCAGAAATCGCGCGCCTTCGTCCGTAACATGGCACAAATGAGCGACCTGCCCTTCGTGCTCTGGGATGAAAGGCTATCGACGGTCGCGGCCGAAAGGACGCTGATCGAGATGGATTTCTCGCGCCGCAAGCGCGCCGGTAAGATCGATTCGGCGGCAGCCGCGTTTATTCTGCAGGGAGTTTTGGACCGGCTTCAGTCGCTCCACGCATCCGCTCGAACGGAACCGGACCCGCCCAGCGCTGTCTGACCCAGCCGGCGATTTCGCGGCGACGGCGGAATGCCCAAAGCGCCATCAGCAGCAACCCGTCGAAGACGCACGTCTTCGCCACCATGCCGGGGATGATCGCCGGATCGATGCCGAGCATCTGACCGTAGAGCTGGAAGAAGAAGTCGTGCATCTGTCGGCTGAGCATCGCGTAGCCGAAATTGATGTCATTGGCCGACAGATAGAACCAGCCCCAGAAAATCGCCATCGGCGCCGCCCAGAATCCGAAGATGTAGCGCATCAGCGGCCTCCCCTGGGATTGGAGCCGGTTTTGGACACCGTTCGGCCTGATATGAGTGAAAGCAGCGAATTGTGGGCTGCGGCTTTTGCCATGCCGTGCGCGACGGCATGGATCTCGCCTTCGCCCGAAGCCGCTGCCGCAACCACGGACCGCCGTTCGGCAAGCATGGCGACATAGGATGCCAGAAGTGCTGCCAGCTGCACGGCAACGGCCATGAACAGCCCGTTTATGCCTTGCGCAGCACCCCCGATGACGATCAGCGACAACACGCCGGACGCGCAGATGAAGGCGATGCGGGCAACGCTGTCGGCGTCCGGGCTGGTCGCGTCGTTGACCAGGGCTTCGACAAAGGCCCAGAAAAACAGAACCGCGACGACCAGCAATGCGGTGGCAAGCGGCGCCACGACAACGAAATTGTCGAGGTTGACGAAGCGGGTACCCTCGATTGTGGCACCGATCACGCCGAGCGCCGCCGCCACACCACGGTTTCCGTCGATGCAGATGAGCGCAAGCAGGGCGAAAACAATCGTCCAGTGCAAGGTCAGAAAAGAGGTCAGTACCTGTCGCATCGGTGTTCCTGCTTCGCAAAGCAGGAGACGGCCAATCTGAACCATTGCCTGCTTGCGCCGGGACAGTGGGCCTTGCCGCTCGCCATCGCAACGGAAACCATTTGTTAAGGTTAACGAAAATTAGCCATATGCGAGAGGATACGGACCAACGCCTCAAAACTGTGGATGGCGCCGGTTTTTGCGATGCTCGCGGCTCAGTTCACTGGCGGATAGAGCGTGTCGATGATCATGCGTGCATCGTGGCGCGAATCGATCATGCCATAGGTGTTGCGCCATTGGCCGGCCAATCGCGTCTCGACGAACGCGTCGGCGATCCGCCCTGCCCCCAGACGGCGCAATTCCGCCGCCGCAGCCGACAGAGCCAGCTGCTCGGTGAGCAGCCGAGCCGAACCTTCGTCGGTTGAAGCGACCTGCATCGCCGCCTTCAGCACGCCGATCGTGCCGCGTCCGCCGGCGCCGAGATCGCGGTCGATGCCGGCCAGCACATCCTCGAACAGGCCGGGCGCACGGCCAAGCACGCGCAGCACGTCGAGCGCCATGACATTGCCCGAGCCCTCCCAGATCGCGTTGACCGGGGCCTCGCGATAATAGCGGGCGAGCGGCGCCTCCTCGACATAGCCATTGCCGCCGAGGCACTCCATCGCCTCATAGAGCAAAGGCGGCGCGATCTTGCAGACCCAGTATTTGACGACCGGCGTCATGGCGCGGGCAAACGCCGCTTCACCGCGGTCGCTGGCCGCCTCGTCGAAGGACCGCGCCAGCCGGAACGACAGTGCGGTGGCGGCGGCGACATCGAGTGCCATGTCGGCCAGCACGCGCTGCATCAACGGCTGCTCGATCAGGGTCGAACCGAACACCTGACGATGGCGGGCATGATGAACGGCCTCGGCGAGGCCCGCGCGCATGATCGCCGACGAGGCGATGGCACAATCGAGCCGGGTGAGCGTCACCATGTCCATGATCGTCTTCACACCGGCACCGGGTTCGCCGACCATCTCGCCGATGGCATTGACGAATTCGACTTCGGAGGATGCGTTGGAACGGTTGCCGAGCTTGTCCTTCAGCCGCTGGAAGCGGAAGCCGTTGCCCGAGCCGTCACCGAGAACGCGCGGTACGAGGAAGCACGACAGCCCCTCCGGCGCCTGCGCCAGCACCAGGAAGGCATCCGACATCGGCGCCGACATGAACCATTTGTGCCCGGTCAGACGATAAAAACCGCTGCCGGCGCGTTCCGCCCTCGTCACATTGGCGCGCACATCGGTGCCGCCCTGTTTCTCGGTCATGCCCATGCCGAGCGTCAGCCCGGTTTTCTCGACCGGCGGCTTTTGGCTCTGGTCATATTTGCGCGTCGTCACGCGCGGCGCCCATTCACGAAACAGTTTCGGGCTTGCCATCAAGGCCGCCAGCGAAGCATTGGTCATGGTGATGGGGCACAGATGCCCGGTCTCGAGCTCCGCCGTCAGATAAAACCGGGCGGCACGGACCTGATGGCGGCGGCCGATCTCGGTGTCGCCGTTTTCCCACACCGAGGAATGCAGCCCATTGGCCACGGAGCGGCGCATCAAGGCGTGATAGGCGGGATGGAACTCGACCACGTCGATGCGCCGTCCTTGGCGATCATGCGTCCTCAGCTTCGGCGTCTCGACATTGGCGAGGCGCGCCAGTTCCTGCGCCTCCTGCGTCAGCACGAAACGGCCGAGACCGTCGAGTTCCCGGCGCACCGGATCGGAAAAACGCTCCGCGAGCTGGATCAGCAACGGATCGCCCCGCCAGGCGTTGCCGCCCGTCAGCGGCGGCGGCTGGTTCGTCACGTCGTCGGTCACGCCCAATCCTTCTATCGTCAGAAAGCCACGAATCCGAGGCTGTCGGCTAGATATAGCCAAGCCATGCAGCGCGCGCGATGAAAATACCGGCCGATACAATCGGCCATCTACACGAAAAAAATGAGGAGAACGGCTCCAATGCAAAGCTGGCGCTTGCAGCCGCAAAGTCTCCACCCTATAGCAGCCCCTTGAGATGACCGACGCTTCGTCCCCCTATCCTCATCGCCATCTTCTGGGCATCCGCGACCTTTCCCCTGCCGACATCGAGCTGTTGCTCGACAGGGCGGACCGGGCGGTCGCGATCTCGCGGCAGTCCGAGAAGAAAACCTCGACGCTGCGCGGCCGCACACAGATCAACCTGTTCTATGAAGCCTCGACGCGCACGCAGTCGTCGTTCGAACTGGCCGGAAAGCGGCTTGGCGCCGATGTCATGAACATGTCGGTGGCAAGCTCTTCGGTGAAGAAGGGCGAAACGCTCATCGACACGGCGATGACGCTGAATGCCATGCGGCCCGACATATTGATCATCCGCCACCAGTCGGCCGGTGCGGCCGCGCTTCTCGCGCAGAAGGTCGGCTGCTCCGTCGTCAATGCCGGCGACGGCGCGCATGAGCACCCGACACAGGCGCTGCTCGACGCGCTGACCATCCGCCGCGCCAAAGGCCCGCTGTCGAAGCTGATCGTGGCGATCTGCGGCGACATCCTGCATTCGCGCGTGGCGCGCTCCAACATCATGCTGCTCAACGCGCTCGGCGCGCAGGTGCGCGTCGTCGCGCCGTCGACGCTGCTGCCCACCGGCATCGAGAAGATGGGCGTCATCGTCACCCGTTCGATGGCCGAAGGCCTCAAGGACGCCGATGTGGTGATGATGCTGCGCCTGCAGCGCGAGCGCATGGAAGGCGCCTTCGTGCCTTCGGTGCGCGAGTATTTCCGCTATTTCGGCCTCGATGCGGAAAAACTGAAGGCGGCCAAAGACGACGCGTTGGTGATGCACCCCGGACCGATGAACCGTGGCGTCGAGATCGCTTCGGAAATCGCCGACGGCCCGCAAAGCGTCATCCAGGAACAGGTCGAAATGGGCGTTGCTGTGCGCATGGCGGTCATGGAAGCGCTGCTCGATCCCCGTCGCAATCAAGAGGGCCGCGGCGCATGAGCATAACGGTCTTTGAGCGCGCCCGCATCGTCGACCCCTCGCGCGGCATCGACGAAATCGGCGCCGTCATCGTCGATGGCCGCAAGATCGTTGCCGCCGGCAAGGCAGCGCTCAACCAGGGCGCGCCCGAGGGCGCCACCATAATCGACTGCGCCGGCAAGGCGATCATTCCAGGCCTGGTCGATGGCCGCGTTTTCATCGGCGAACCGGGCGGCGAGCATCGCGAAACCATTGCGTCGGCGAGTGTCGCGGCGGCGGCTGGCGGCGTCACCTCCATCGTCATGATGCCCGATACCGACCCAGTGATCGACAATGTGGCGCTTGTCGAGTTCGTGCTGCGCACCGCGAAAGACACGGCTATCGTCAACGTCTTTCCGGCTGCGGCGATCACCAAGGGCCTCGATGGGCGCGAGATGACCGAGTTCGGCCTGCTGCGCGAAGCCGGCGCGGTCGCCTTCACCGATGGCCGCCACACCATATCGAGTGCGCTGGTGATGCGCCGCGCGCTGACCTATGCGCGCGACTTCGGCGCCACCATCGTGCATGAGACGCAGGATGCGGACCTCGGTTCATCCGGCGTGATGAATGAAGGCCTCTACGCCAGCTGGCTCGGCCTTTCCGGCATTCCGCGCGAGGCCGAATCCATCCCGCTGGAACGCGACCTTGCGCTGGCGCGGCTGACGCGCGGTTCGTACCATGCGGCGAAGATCTCGACGGCGATGGCGGCAAACGCTGTGACGCGTGCCAAGGCCGACGGGGCGACGGTGACGTCAGGCGTGGCGATCCACAATCTGTCGCTCAATGAAAACGATGTCGGCGAATACCGCACCTTCTTTCGCCTGACGCCGCCATTGCGTGCCGAGGAAGACCGGCTGGCGATGATCGAGGCGGTCAGGGACGGTACGATCGACGTCATCGTCTCCTCGCACGATCCGCAGGATGTCGACACCAAGCGCCTGCCCTTCGCCGATGCGGCGGCCGGCGCCATCGGGTTGGAGACGCTGCTGGGCGCGGCCTTGCGGCTCTACCACAATGGCGACGTGCCGTTGCTGAGGCTGATCGAGACCCTGTCCACGGCCCCGGCAAAACTGTTCGGACTGCCCGGTGGCACGCTGAAGCCCGGCGCTGTCGCCGATCTTGCGCTTGTCGACCTCGACGAACCCTGGATCGTCAGCGAAAGCGGCATTCGTTCGCGCTCAAAAAACACCTGTTTCGAAGGTGCGCGCCTGCAAGGCAAGGTCTTGCAAACGCTGGTTGCGGGCCGCACAGTGTTCTCCGTCTGAGCCGGACAACCCGCGCACCGCGCCTGATCCGGCCAAACTGGGGGAAATGCGGGGGAAACAATGACTTACAGCCTCATCCCAGCGCTTGTGTTCGGCTATCTCCTGGGCTCGATTCCGTTCGGGCTTCTGCTCACCCGCGCGGCCGGCCTTGGCGATGTGCGCCAGATCGGCTCGGGCAACATCGGCGCCACCAATGTTCTGCGCACCGGCAACAAGGGCCTAGCCGCGGCGACGCTGTTGCTCGACGTGCTGAAGGGCACGGCCGCCGTACTGATTGCTGGCTATTTCGCGCCTGACCTGGCGATCTGGGCCGGTCTCGGCGCCTTTCTCGGTCATCTCTTCCCGGTATGGCTGGGCTTCAAGGGCGGCAAGGGCGTCGCCACCTATCTCGGCGTGCTGATCGGCCTTGCCTGGCAGGTAGCGCTGATCTTCGCCGTCGTCTGGCTGGTGATGGCATTCCTCTTCCGTTATTCCTCGCTTGCGGCGCTGACGGCGGCGGTCATCGTGCCGATCGCCCTCTATGTCCTGAGCACGCCGCAAATTGCCGGATTGTTCGTGGTGATGAGCGTCATCGTTTTCATCAAGCACCGGGAAAACATTTCGCGCCTGCTTGCCGGCACCGAGGGCAAGATCGGAGCCAAGGGATGAGCGAGCCGACCGCCGGGCCGCGCCTCAGCGACCGGCAGCGGCTGAGCTGGCTACGACTGATCCGCACCCAGAATGTCGGCCCTGCCTCCTTTCGCGACCTGATCAACCGCTTCGGCTCAGCCGAAGCGGCGCTTGAAATACTGCCGGAACTGATGATTTCGGGCGGCGCCATCCGGATCGCCCGCATCCCGTCCGTTGCCGAGGCCGAGGCCGAACTGGAAACAGCTGGAAAGGCCGGCGCCCGCTTTGTCGGCATCGGTGAAGCAGACTATCCACCCCTCTTGCGCAACATGGATCATCCGCCGCCCCTGCTGGCGGTAAAGGGCAACGCAGCTGTTTTCCGGCTGCCGGGTGTCGCCATAGTCGGGGCACGCAACGCGTCGCTGGCCGGCATCAAGATGGCGCGCATGCTGGCAGCCGACCTCGGCCGCGACGGCTACGCAATCGTCTCCGGCCTGGCGCGCGGCATCGACACAGCGGCGCATCAGGGCAGTCTTGCGACCGGCACGATCGGCGTGCTGGCCGGCGGCCTCGACCAGCCTTATCCGCCTGAAAATGCAGGCCTGTGCGAAGAGATTGCCGAGCGTGGCGCCATCATTTCGGAGATGCCGTTCGGCTGGCAGCCGCGCGCTCAGGATTTTCCGCGCCGCAACCGCCTTGTCGCGGGTGCGGTCCTTGGGCTGGTGGTGGTCGAGGCAGCGCAACGCTCTGGGTCCCTGATCAGCGCCAGGCTTGCCGGCGAAATGGGCCGACTGGTCTTCGCTGTACCGGGCTCACCGCTCGATCCACGCGCCGCCGGCGCCAACGGCCTGCTCAAGGAGGGCGCCACCCTGGTCACCGAGGTATCGGATATTTCCAGGGCAATCGCGCCGCTGACCGGCATGCGAGCGCCCGACGTGCCGCCGTTCGAAGAGCCGCCCGACTTCTTGGCCGCACCACCGCCCCGCGAAAGCGACCGCGCCCGCGTCATCGAGGCACTCGGCCCGACGCCCGTCTCGGTCGACGAGATCATCCGCCATACCCGCCTGCACCCCGCCCAAGTGTTCATGGTGCTGCTGGAACTCGATCTCGCCGGCCGGCTCGAGCGCCACGCCGGCGGCAATGTTTCGCTGGTGTTGGGGGAGCCTTCCGTCTGAGGCTGTTCGCATTTCGCGCCGCCAAGCTGCTTCGAGAAGCTCGGCGAGGATGGCCTTTTCAACCGGCTTTCCGCTTTGCCGCGCCTGCGCTCATCTGTTCGACGCCAAGACCGGTCGGCGATTGTAGGCAAAGATCTGAGATCCCGACGAAGGCCTCAAGCGGCGGTTTGCTCTTGCCACTCGCGTTCGTTGGCAGCAATCTTCGCCCAAAGAGCCGCTATCGGTTGGATGTCGGCGTCTAAGGATCCGCCATGACACGCGATCAGATGCTCGCCCACCTTCGATCCGCCGACGCGGTCGCGCGCGAGGCGGCGGCGCATGGCCATCATCCGTTCGGTTGCGTGCTGGTCGGGCCGGACGACCGCGTGCTGATGCGGCAGGGCAATCTCGACACGGTGCGCCATGCCGAGACGGAGCTCGCCCGGCGCGCGGCGGCTGCCTACGAGCCGGAGTTCCTGTGGCAATGCACGCTGGTCTCAACCTTCGAGCCGTGCGCCATGTGCGCCGGCACGATATATTGGGCCAATATCGGGCGGCTGGTTTACGGGGTCGAGGAGACCGAGCTCTTGGCGCTCACCGGGGATCACGCGGAGAATCCGACGATGAGCCTCTCTTCGCGCACCGTCCTCGACTCCGGCCAGAAAAAGATCGAGGTCTTTGGCCCCTTCCCCGAAATCGCCGACGAGTTGCTCGCACCACACCGCGATTTCTGGAGGCGCTGACGGCTTCCCCGCCGGTTGTGGCGTGCCCTTCCCGAGAGACGGGTGACAGTTCATTGCGTGGATTTGGTGAGCGCGTCGGGGTTCGAACCCGAGACCTACTGATTAAAAGTCAGTTGCTCTACCGGCTGAGCTACGCGCTCCCGCGGGCGCGAAAGGCGGCCCTCGAAATTGCGCGGAACATAGGGAGAGTGCCTCGACCGGTCAACCGGAAAAAGAGGGCTCGCAAACAGGGGCGGCTTCGCCCCATTGCGACACTTGTCCGACGCATCGCCGATCGGAGAACAGCCAAGGAACACTGCCATTTCTGGCTGCCTGCGGCATCCGGTCTGGGGAACAATTGTATGCCCCGCTCGTTTTCCCAACACGGGGACGTCCGCCAAACCATCGAGGAGAAGACCAATGAACAGAATCACAACGAGCTTGCTGGCGGCCACTCTCACCGTCACATTCGTTGCGGCGGAGGCCGTGTCGGTGAACGCCCAACCGAACTATGTGCCGCAATCCCAGGTCGCGGTGCCGGATGTGCAGACGGTCCAGTATCGGGAGTGGCGCAAGGACCGCTATAATCGCAATTTTTCGCGCGACCGCAGTTTTTCGCGTGACCGCAATTTTTCCCGCAATCGCGGCGCGTATTGGAACGGCCATCGCGGCTATCGCGAATATCGCCCCGGCTACCGCCGCCATGGCGATTATTGGTTCCCGCTCGCAGCGTTCGCGACCGGCGCCCTGATCACCGGTGCCATCATCAACAACGAGAACAATCGCGTCTACGGAGGCAACGCTCACGTCCAGTGGTGCTACGATCGCTATCGCAGCTACCGTGCTTCGGACAACACGTTCCAGCCGAACTACGGCCCTCGCAAGGAGTGCCGTTCGCCTTACTGATTCGTGAGTGAGTGCCAATAGCTGACGAGTAGACCCGTGCCAGAATCTGTCGCGGGTCTTCTCTTTCAGTAAGCATGGGAGCCGGCATCAGCCAGCCCAACTGATGGCCTTGATGATGTAAAAACGTGCATCGCCTTCCGAAGGTGAGCGATATGCTCCAAGGGCGTCGCAAATTCGAACCGCCGCGGCGCTCAGTTCCCAACCAAGCACTTCCAGGTCGTCATCGACATCCGTCACGTAAGACTGGGTCAGTTCGTCGATGCTATTTGTCTCGCCGAAAGATCGAACCCGCTTTGCGTCGATCATAACGTCGTCGGGCCAATTTGAATTTGCCCAGGCCCAGAGCCAACTCTGCGACTTAGCGCTCGTGGAGCCGGCAATCTGGACCTCTGCGGTCACTTTGATTTCTTCACCGTTGGAAAACAAAAGTCTTCTGGTCTCGATGTCATAATCGTAGCGAGACCAGTGGCCGAGCTGGAAGTCTTTCTCCAAGCGGTCATTCTTGGCATTCAGTTGTTCGATAGCCTCGTCGCGCCAAGCAGGATACCAGTCTGGATTCATTATTCCCCTCGCCCCATCAGACAACGGTTATGACACGCTCAGCGTCCTGCGCACAGCATCGCGCCAACCAGCGAGCTTGTCTGCGCGCACAGAGCCATCCATATCCGGCTGGAACCTCCGCTCCAGCGCCCAGCTCTTCGCAAACTTTTTGGCATCCGGCCAAACGCCAGCTTTCGAGCCCGCGAGCCACGCTGCACCCAGCGCCGTCGTCTCGAGAATGGTCGGACGGTCGACCGGTGCATCGAGGATATCGGCCAGCCGCTGCATGGTCCAGTCCGACGCAACCATGCCGCCGTCGACCCGCAGTACGGTCTTGGCCGAAGCTCCCTTCCAGTCCTTACGCATGGCGTCGAGCAGGTCGCGCGTCTGGTAGGCGACGGATTCGAGTGCGGCGCGGGCGAATTCCGCCGGCCCGGAATTGCGCGTCAGCCCGAAAATGGCGCCGCGTGCCTCGGCGTCCCAATGCGGCGCGCCGAGCCCGACGAAGGCCGGCACCAGATAGACGTTTTGCGTTGGATCAGCCTCGGCAGCCAGCTTGCCGCTTTGCTCGGCCTTGCCGATCACCTTGATGCCGTCGCGCAGCCATTGGACCGCGGCGCCGGCAATGAAGATCGAGCCCTCCAGCGCATAAGTGGTCTTGCCGTTCAGCCTGTAGGCAATAGTGGTCAAGAGCCGGTTCTTCGAACGCACAAGGTCGCTGCCGGTGTTGAGCAGAGCAAAGCAGCCCGTGCCGTAGGTGGATTTCATCATGCCCGGCTCGAAACAGGCCTGGCCGATGGTCGCCGCATGCTGGTCGCCGGCAACACCGAGGATTCTTATCTCGGCGCCGAAGAGATTTTTCTCCGTGATTCCATAGTCATCGGCGCAGTCCTTTACCTCGGGTAGCATTTTCGCCGGGATGTTCAGTATCGACAGCAGTTCGTTGTCCCAGGCATTTTTCTCGATATTGTAGACCAGCGTGCGCGACGCGTTGGTGGCATCCGTGGCGTGGACCTTGCCGCCGGTCAGCCGCCAGATCAGAAAGCTGTCGATGGTGCCGGCGAGCAACTCGCCCTTCTCGGCACGACGCCGCGCCCCTTTTACCTTGTCTAGCATCCAGGCGATCTTGGTACCGGAAAAATACGGATCAAGCAGCAGGCCGGTTTTTTTGGTGAACTTTTTCTCCAGTCCCTGCTTCTTCAGTTTCTGGCACAGCGGCGTGGTGCGCCGGTCCTGCCAGACAATGGCATTGTGGATCGGCTTGCCGGTCGCCTTGTCCCAGATGACGATGGTCTCGCGCTGATTGGTGATGCCGAGCGCGGCCACCTCGGAAGCAGCCCGGCCGGCATTCTTCAGCGCCGCCTTCACGGTCGTCACCACGCTCGCCCAGATGTCTTCGGGATCGTGCTCGACCCAGCCGGAGGCCGGATAGTGCTGGGTGAATTCCTTCTGCCCGCTGCCGGCAACCTTCATATCGCCGTCGAACAGGATCGCCCGGGTCGAAGTCGTGCCCTGGTCGATGGCAAGGATGTATCCGGTCATTCTGCTTCCCCGCTTAATGCATGTCGCCCAAAGGTGACCTCGATTTTGGGAGAACGACATGCACAAAAACAAAGACCTAAAGCGCGTTGCATGAATCCATCTCAACGCGACGCGCTTTAGTCTTTTACACAAACAGGGGAGACGGCAAGATGCCGCCTCCCCCTATTCTCATGATGCAGGCGCGAACGCCGGCACCAAGGTTACTTCTGCCAGCTCTTCACCAGCTCGTCGTAGTTGATGGTGATCGGCTTTTCCTTCTCGTTCTCGATCTTGAGCTGAGGAGCGAGATTGCCTTTCTTGACCGCGTCGGCGTTCCAGTAGGCGAGGTCATGCTCTTCGGCCATCTTCGGGCCGATATCGCCCTGGACACCCGACTTCTCGATGCGGCTCATGACCTTTTCCTGCTCGCCGCAGAGCGAGTCCATCGCTTCCTGCGCCGTCTTGGCACCCGACGACGCATCGCCGATCGCCTGCCACCAGAGCTGTGCCAGCTTCGGATAGTCAGGCACGTTGGTGCCGGTCGGCGACCACTGAACGCGGGCCGGCGAACGGTAGAACTCGATCAGGCCGCCGAGCTTCGGAGCCCGCTCGGTGAAGCTCTTGTCGTGGATCGTGCTCTCGCGGATGAAGGTCAAGCCGACATGGCTCTTCTTCACGTCGACTGTCTTCGAGGTGACGAACTGCGCGTAGAGCCAGGCGGCCTTGGCGCGGTCGGTCGGGGTCGACTTCATCAGCGTCCAGGAGCCGACGTCCTGATAGCCGAGCTTCATGCCGTCCTTCCAGTAGACGCCATGCGGCGACGGCGCCATGCGCCACTTGGGCGTACCGTCGTCGTTCAGCACCGCCTTGGCGCCGGCATCGACCATCGAAGCGGTGAAGGCGGTGTACCAGAAGATCTGCTGGGCAACCGCGCCCTGCGCCGGAACCGGGCCGGATTCGGAGAAGGTCATGCCCTGGGCTTCCGCCGGAGCGTAGGCCTTCAGCCAGTCGAGGTATTTCTGGATCGAGTAGACGGCGGCCGGGCCATTGGTGTCGCCCCCGCGCGCCGTGCAGGAGCCGACCGGACGCGAATTCTCGTCGACCTTAATGCCCCACTCATCGACCGGCAGACCGTTCGGCAGGCCCTTGTCGCCATTGCCGGCCATCGACAGCCAGGCGTCGGTGAACCGCCAGCCGAGCGACGGGTCCTTCTTGCCGTAGTCCATGTGGCCATAGACCTTCTTGCCGTCGATCTCGCGGCCGGTGAAGAACTCGGCGATGTCCTCATAGGCAGACCAGTTGACGGGAACGCCAAGGTCGTAGCCGTACTTGGCCTTGAAGTCCGCCTTGTTCTTCTCGTCGTTGAACCAGTCGTAACGGAACCAGTAGAGGTTCGCGAACTGCTGGTCGGGAAGCTGGTAGAGCTTCTTGTCCGGAGCGGTCGTGAACGAGGTGCCGATAAAATCCTTCAGGTCGAGGTTCGGGTTGGTGACATCCTTGCCCTCGCCCGCCATCCAGTCGGTCAAATTGCGCACCTGCTGGTAGCGCCAGTGGGTGCCGATCAGGTCGGAATCGTTGACCCAGCCGTCATAAAGGTTCTGACCCGTCTGCATCTGGGTCTGGATCTTCTCGACGACGTCGCCTTCCTGGATGACGTCATGCGTGATCTTGATGCCGGTGATGGCGGTAAAGGCCGGCGCCAGCACCTGCGATTCATACTGGTGCGTGGCGATGGTTTCCGAAACGACCTTGATGTCCATGCCGGCGAAAGGCTTCGCGGCATCGATGAACCACTGCATTTCGGCTTCCTGGCCAGCGCGGTCGAGCGTCGAGAGCGGGCCGATTTCCTTGTCCAGGAAAGCCTTTGCCTCGTCCATCCCGGCATAGGCATTGCCCACGCCCAGCAACAGGACAAGGGCCGTCGTTGATGTTAAAAATTGCCTTCGCATGTGTTTCCTCCACAGTTTTAAGG
Source organism: Mesorhizobium sp. M7A.F.Ca.CA.001.04.2.1 (assembly GCF_003998485.1). Classification (NCBI taxonomy): domain Bacteria; kingdom Pseudomonadati; phylum Pseudomonadota; class Alphaproteobacteria; order Hyphomicrobiales; family Phyllobacteriaceae; genus Mesorhizobium; species Mesorhizobium sp. M7A.F.Ca.CA.001.04.2.1. Next base: position 2,111 of record NZ_RZQT01000097.1, on the reverse strand, counting down.
TTCAAGTGCGATCTGGAGCGGCCGCCGGCACGTGGTCGCTCCAACAGTTTCCCCCTCTATACGTAGCGGAACACGCCAATGGCGTAGACCACGGAGAGAGCGAGAGCCCACCACAGGTTGGATCCGACAAGACCCAACCAAGCGAGATGGATAAAGGCGCTGCCAAGCAGCGACAGGAAAAGACGGTCGCCGCGCGTTGTCTCGAAGCGCAGCACGCCGACGCGCGGATTGCCGCCCGGCGAAGCGTATTCCCAAGCCGCCATGCCGCACAGCAGCAGAAGGATGGTCCCGAAAAAGGCCGCCGTCGGCCACGTCCACGCCATCCAGGTGAGGTCGAAATTCATCGTCAAACCCTCCCCAGGGCGAAGCCCTTGGCGATATAATTGCGCACAAACCAGATGACGAGCGCGCCGGGGATCAACGTCAGCACGCCGGCGGCGGCGAGCAGGCCCCAGTCCATGCCAGCGGCCGAAACCGTGCGGGTCATGGTGGCGGCGATCGGCTTGGCGTCGGTGGTGGTCAGCGTACGGGCGATAAGCAGTTCCACCCACGAGAACATGAAGCAGAAGAAGCAGGCCACGCCGATGCCGCTGGCGATCAGGGGCATGAAGATTCTGACGAAGAAGCGCGGGAACGAATAGCCGTCGATATAGGCGGTTTCGTCGATTTCCTTCGGCACACCCGACATGAAGCCTTCGAGGATCCACACCGCCAGCGGCACGTTGAACAGGCAGTGCGCCAGCGCCACCGCAATGTGCGTGTCGATCAGGCCGAAGGCCGAATAGAGCTGGAAGAACGGCAGCGCGAACACCGCCGGCGGCGCCATGCGGTTGGTCAGCAGCCAAAAGAACAGGTGCTTGTCGCCGAGGAAGCGGTAGCGCGAGAAGGCGTAGGCTGCCGGCAGCGCGGCAGCCACCGAAATCACCATATTCATCACCACATAGGTGATCGAGTTGATGTAGCCCGAGTACCAGGAGGCGTCGGTGAAGATGGTGACGTAGTTGGCGAGCGTCGGCTGGTGCGGATAGAGCGTCAGCGAGGAGACGATCTCGGCATTGGTCTTGAAGCTCATGTTGATGAGCCAGTAGATCGGCAGCAAAAGCACGACGATGTAGATCGTCGGCACGATCCACCACCAGCGCGATTCCTCGCCGCGTTTGCGCATCAGCCGGGCGACCTGATCCTGCGAGAGTGTGCTCGCCAGTTTGCCCGCTGCTGTGGTCTCGCTCACTCTATCGGCTCTTTCGTTGGCGCCGGTCATCTCAGCGCTCCGCGTCGTAGTTGGTCATCACGGTGTAGAAGACCCATGACAGCAGAAGGACGATGAGGAAGTAGACCAGCGACATGGCTGCGGCCGGACCGAGGTCGAACTGGCCGAGCGCGGTCTTGACGAGGTCGATCGACAGGAATGTCGTCGAGTTGCCGGGACCGCCGCCCGTCACCACGAAGGGTTCGGTATAGATCATGAATGAGTCCATGAAGCGAAGCAGCACGGCGATCAGCAGCACCCTGTTCATCTTCGGCAGCTGGATGTAGCGGAACACCGCCCAGCGCGAGGCGCCATCGATCTTGGCCGCCTGATAGAAGGCATCCGGAATGGAGACCAGGCCGGCATAGCAGAGCAGCACGACGAGGCTGGTCCAGTGCCAGACATCCATGATGATGACGGTGACCCAGGCATCGAACGGGTCCTGCACATAGTTGTAGTCGATGCCGAGCGCGTTGACGTAGTAGCCGAGCAGGCCGATGTCGTTGCGGCCGAAGACCTGCCAGATGGTGCCGACGACGTTCCACGGAATCAGCAGCGGCAGCGCCATCAGGACCAGGCAGACCGGCACGCCCCAGCCCTTTTTCGGCATGTTGAGCGCAATGAAGATGCCGAGCGGCACTTCGATGGCCAGGATGATGAAGGAGAAGATCAGGTTGCGGACCATCGCTTCCCAGAAACGGCTGGAAGACAGCAGTTCCTCGAACCATTCGGTGCCGGCCCAGAAGAAGACGTTGTTGCCGAAAGTGTCCTGCACCGAATAGTTGACGACGGTCATCAGCGGGATGACCGCCGAGAACGCCACCAGCACCAGCACCGGCAGCACCAGGAACCAGGCCTTGTT